>JBAYTM010000097.1:0-7180 GCA_041675685.1 Thiohalobacteraceae bacterium | reverse complement strand
GTAACTGTAACTGTAACTGTAACTGTAACTGTAACTGTAACTGTAACTGTAACTGTAACTGTAACTGTAACTGTAACTGTAACTGTAACTGTAACGGTAACGGTAACGGTAACGGTAACGGTAACGGTAACGGTAACGGGATTATCGGCGTTTCGCCGAATATCAAGCCTCCCGCCGCCGGCGGAAAAATGCCTGCAACAGCTCCGCGCAGTCCGCGGCCAGCACACCGCCCTCCACTGCGACGCGGTGATTCAACCCGGGTATATCGAAGGCGTCGAACAACCCGCCCGCCGCGCCGCGTTTCGGATCGCTCGCGCCGAACACCAGCCGCTCCACGCGCGCATGGACCATCGCGCCGGTGCACATCAGACAAGGTTCGAGCGTGACGTAGAGTGTCGTACCCGGCAGCCGGTAATTACCGACCGCACGCGCCGCGGTCCGCAGGGCGACGATCTCGGCATGCGCCGTGGGATCGCTGTCCGCAATGGGCCGGTTCCATCCCTCGCCCAGCACCTGCCCCTCGCGCACCACCACCGCCCCGACCGGCACCTCGCCGTCGGCCTCCGCACAGCGCGCCAAGGCGAGCGCGTGCTGCATCCAATGCATGTCGCGTGCGTCAGGCATGGTCGGTCATAGGCCGTTGAGGAATTGGCGCGCCGCGCGCGCGGGGTTTCGCCGGAAACGTGGTCGAGTTGTTCATGGCTCCATTCTCGCAAAGATCGGGGTCTCCACCTAGCCCGGCGCGCTCCCGAACGAGCGATATCCAAGGCGGCCGGCTTTGGCGCAATCCGGCCCGCAGGCCGTATACTCGCTCACTCCCCGATACCCTTGAGGACGGATTCCAAATGACCGAATCGTATGGCCAAGACTCGAATGCATTGTCGGATGCCGATCGGCTGAATCTCGAGGGCGAGGCATTTTTCAACAGCGGCGATATCGAGCAAGCGATAACCACTTTTCAATCCGTGATCGCGCAACACCCAGGGCATGCCGGAGCCCACGGCAATCTCGGTGTCGTCTACTGGCACGATGGCGCACATGGCAAGGCCATTGAACATTTGATGGCGGCCTTTCGCGCCGATTCGCACGACCGCATCATGGCGCTCAACCTCGGCAAGGTTCTTTGCGAAAACCGGCAGTACGAGGCGGCCATGCACATGCTGGCGACGTTCCTGTATTCCACGCCGGACGACGCCGAGGTGCGGGAGCTCATGGAGGCCAGCGAGTTGCTGGCGAAGGAGCACCGGACCGCCAAGGCCGGTACCGCCCAGGCCAAGGCGGCTGCGGCGCAGCGCGGCGTGGGCCCGTTGCCGGAGCGCATTCCCGAAATGAACAACGCGCTACAGGCGCTGCTCGAACTAGGCGTGCCCGTGAAGTCGGTTCTGGATGTCGGCGTGCTGCACGGTACCGACGCGCTCATGCAGAACTTCCCGCATCTGCGCCACTATCTGTTCGAGCCCATCGACGAACATTTCGAAACGATCAGGAAAAATTACGCCCGAATGGATTACGACCTGCATCACGTCGCGCTATCCGATGCGGATGGTCAGGCGTGGCAGATCGGCCTGAGCAACGATGGTTCGGGGCGGATCACGCACTCCCAGATAAGCGACACGCCGATCACCCTGGACAATACTTCCGACGCGAACGGCCGCCGCGACAACAGCGTCATCGACTGCCGCCAGATCGAGAAGGCGCAGCTCGATACGCTGGTCGCCAAGCTGCGGCCGCCGACGCCTTATCTGTTGAAGATCGATGTCGATGGCCACGAAATCCCGATTCTCAAAGGCGCTCTCGACACGCTGAAAGACGCCTCCGTGGTCGTCATCGAGGCGACGACTCCGACGCTGCTCGCGCGGGGACAGATCCTCGCAGAACGCGGCTTTCAACTGATCGACATCGTCGACTTCGCCTACTATGCCGGCGTTCTGCATCAGGTGGATCTGATCTTCGTAAGGAACGACCTGCTCGAAGACAATGCCAAACTGCGGCCAATGCAGCAGAAGCCGTTTCGCATGGACCAGTGGTATCCGGTCTCCTACAAGGTATTCGGGCGGTAACGCGCCCGCGCCGCATCCGCCCGGCGCGCATGCTGATGGTACCGAAGAGCATGCGTCATCTTTGCCGGGGCGGTGCGGCGTTCCACTCGGCAATCGGCAGGTTCAGGCCTCGCCCATGCCGGCGGCGGGTTCGGGTGCCTGGCCTGCCTTCACCTTCTGTTCGATGCGCCGTCCCACGTCGGGATCGATGTTCTTCCAGTACTCGAAGGCACGTTCGAGTACCGGGCTGCGGACGCCACCGAGCAGACTGCCAGCGACCTGCTCCACGAGCGCGTCGCGTTCTGCATCGTTGAAGACGTCGCGCACCAACGTACCCGGCTGGACGAAATCATCGTCGTCGGCGCGCAGCCTGTAGGCGCTGCGCAGCATCTCGCCATCGGCTTCCCAGCCATCCTCCACTTTGCCGGTGTCGTCGCTCCAGGGGCGTCCGCCGCTATTGGGCACATACACGGGCGCGTTGCCGCTGTGCTCGTATGTCATCTGGCCGTCGAACATATAGGTATTGACGGGTACCTTGGGCCGATTGACGGGGAGCTGGTGAAAATTCGTGCCGATGCGGTTGCGTTGTGCATCGTTGTAGGCGAACGCACGCCCCAGCAGCATCTTGTCCGGCGACAGGCCGATACCCGGCACGGTGTTGCCGGGAGAAAATGCCGCCTGCTCGATCTGCGCGAAGAAATTCTCCGGATTGCGGTCGAGCGTCATGGTGCCCACTTCGATGAGCGGATAGTCCTTGTGGGGCCATGTCTTGGTCAGGTCGAAAGGATTGAACCGGTAAGCAGCGGCATCCGCATAGGGCATGATCTGCACGGACAGCGTCCAGGCCGGATGCTCGCCCTTCTCAATCGCCTCGAACAGATCGCGGCGGTGATAATCCGCGTCCAGCCCCGCCATGGCCGCCGCTTCCTGATTGCTGAAGTGCCGCATACCCTGCTGGGTATGGAAGTGATACTTGACCCAGAATTTCTCGCCCTTGGCGTTGATCCACATGTAGGTGTGCGAACCATAGCCATTCATGTGGCGCCAAGTGCGCGGCAGGCCGCGCGGCCCCATGAGATAAGTCACCTGATGGGCCGACTCGGGATTGTTCGTCCAGAAGTCCCATTGCATGTGATTGTCGCGCAGCCCTGAATCCGGCAAGCGCTTCTGGCTGCGAATGAAATGGGGAAACTTCATCGGGTCGCGCACGAAGAAGACCGGCGTGTTGTTGCCGACCAGGTCGTAGTTGCCCTCGCTGGTGTAGAACTTCAGCGAGAAACCGCGCACGTCGCGCCAGGTGTCCGGGCTGCCGGCCTCGCCGGCCACGGTGGAGAAGCGCGCCAGCATCTCGGTCCGGACACCCTTCTGAAACAGCGCCGCTTTGGTGTAGGCCGAGACGTCCTTGGTGGTCTCGAACACACCAAAGGCGCCAGCGCCCTTGGCGTGGGGCTGGCGCTCGGGAACCTTCTCGCGGTTGAAATGTGCCATCTGTTCGAGGAAGTGCACGTCGTGCAGGAGAATCGGACCGTCCGTACCGAGCGTCAGCGAATTACGATCGCTGGGTGCCGGTGCACCCGTGCTTAGCGTCGAGCCTTTGGTTTTGGAATCCGACATGCGTTGTTCTCCTTTGAATCGCCCTGAAGTTGATGAAGGCGGTTGGGTTTAACAGGCCGTTGCCATGTGTAGCTTACCTCCGACCGCCGTGCGATCAGATAGTTCTTTACGGATAAACACGCTTTCCCGGTCGCTGTCGCACGCGCATTTCAGGGGATGCCCGGTACGCTGCCGTACGCGTCCCAATGTCCCTGATGACAAAAATCATGTGAGGCCACCGACCCGCCATATGACGCCCGGGTTTGGCGCCAGCCGATTCGCCGATGTCCGGGAGGGACGGTGCCCGCTGCCGGCCATTTGGCGTTGTCGCGATCGCCGCATTCTTCTCGGACATACCGCGCGCGTTCATTGCGGGGCACCCCGTCCGAGCGGTATGCTATTTCCGATTTTCTTCATACATTCGAGGTCGCATGCGTGGGTTCACGTTTGTTGTTCTGATGCTCGCGGCGTTTTCCGTACCGGCCCACGAACTCTGGCTGGACAAGGCAGGCGGTCGCTACACCCTCTTCCAGGGTCATCGGCACGCGGCCCATGCGGGTGCCGAGCAGGCCCCCTATGAGCCGGCCGCGGTCAAAACGGCGATGTGCCTGGGATCGGATGGTGCATCGATGTCCCTCGTGCCGGGTACGGGCTATCCCGTCGTATTGACGGGCGACTGCGCCGCCGTGCTGGTGTCGTTTTCGACCGGCTACTGGACCAAGACCGCCTGGGAAACCCGGAACGTGCCGAAGACCGGCGTCGCCGGTGTCATGAAGAGTTGGCTGTCAGAAGATTCCGTGAAGCGGATCGACCGCTGGACGCAGGCAACAGCGCTGCCGATCGGCGCCGGACTGGAGATCACACCGGCCAGCGATCCGTTCAAGGTCGCCATTGGCGACAAGCTCATCGTAATCGTCACGGAGAACAAGAGGCCCCTGGCCGGCGTCCCGGTCGCCTATCAGGGCGATGTACGCGGCGTGACCGGCCGCGACGGCAGGATCGCCATCCGTCTCCGTCAGAGCGGCGTGCAGCTGATCTCCGCCAGCACCGAGGTTCCGCTCGACGACGGCAAAGCCGACATCGCGATTCGCGCAACCGCCGTGCAGTTCGAGTTGCCGGAATGATCCGCGGCGGCCTGTTGCTCGCCGGTCTCCTGCTGTCGCTGACCGGGGCGCTGTCGGCGCACGAAGTGCAGCATACCGTCGAGCAAAGCGCGGCCGTGGCGATTCGTCTGACCTACGCGGATGGCACGCCCTTCGCGTTCGAGGCCTTCGAGCTCTATCCCGAAGGTGAGGACAGGCCATCGCAGGTCGGGCGCACCGACGACCAGGGGCGCGTCCTGTTCCTGCCCGGCGAAACCCGGCACTGGCGGATCAAGGCGTTCTCGGCCGACGGTCACGGCGTCGACCTGCCGATCGCACTCTCCGTCATGACGGCCGCCGATGAAGCGCGTTCCGTCGACGACGGCTTCAATGGCGACGGCCCCAACCGGGCCAGCCTGCTGCTGTTCGGTGTTTCGATCCTGCTTGCCCTGTTCGGCGCCTACCAACTTTGGTTGAAGCGGCGATCATGAACGTTCGCGCGTCGTATACGGCTCTCCTGATCGCCTTCGCCGCCCCCTCGGCGCTGGCCCATCATGGTGTCGCCGGCGTCGGCGCCTTCGCCCTCGAGGGACCGGGCGCGCCGGTCGAGTCGGCCAATTCGGCCGTGCTTCCGGCCGGCAAGACGTTGCTCTACGCCAAGCTCGACCACGCCAAGTTCAAGACCTACGATCCCGATCCCGCCGCGCCCGAAAGCGATTACGCGAATTACTGGATGCTCGGTGCCGGCCACGGCCTGACGTCCTGGTTCTCGGCTTATCTCTTCGCGCCCTACCACGCCAAGGTCGACGAGCCGGGCGGCCTGGACTCCAGGGGCTGGGCCGATGTTTCCGTGCTCGGGCAGATCGGTTTCAAGCACGAGCCCGGCGCTGGTCTGCGGCTGCTGCCGGACAACGAAAGTCTCGACGATCAGGAGGACTGGCATTTCACGGTCTTCGGCGGTGGGACGCTGCCGACCGGCGACGCCAACCACCGCCTCGCGGATGGCAGCATCGACCCCGGCAAGGCGCACGGCTTCGGCAGGAACTCCTGGATCCTTGGCGTTACTGCGACAAAGCAGCTCGCGCGCGATTTGACCTTCAACCTCGAAGCCTCCGCGATCCGGTTCCGGACATACGGCTACGACGACGGCAACCGGGTGAAGTTCGGCGCGGAGAATCGCCTGAACCTCGCCATGGTGCAGCGGCTGCATACGAACCCCGACCGCCGCTTCCGCGTCGACGGCGTGATCGAGGCGCAGTACCTCGCGCTCGGCCGCGACATCGAGAACGGCACTGGCGCACAGGCCACCGGCGGCAAGATGCTCTACCTGGTTCCCGGCGTACGGCTGTACAAGGACAATATGAGCTTCGCCTTCGGCTTCAAGAAACCTGTCTGGACGCGGCTCAACGAGTCCGACCGGCAGCAGGGCGCGGAAGGCAGAGAAAAGTACCGTTTGATCTTCTCGGTCTCGATGATGTTCTGATGCATATTCCGGACGGTTTTCTCTCGCCGCAGACCTATTTGCCCGCCTATGCCCTGGCGGCGGCCGCGTGGGGCTGGTCGGCCAGATCGCTTCGCGAGAAGCTCGACGAAACCACGGTGCCGCGCCTGGCCATGCTGACGGCGCTGGCCTACGGGCTCGGCCTGGTGATGGTGCCGATCCCCGGCGGCACCTCGGGCCATGCGCTCGGCGTGGCATTACTGGCGCTGATCTTCAATGTTCGTTCCGCCTTTATCGCCTACAGTCTGGTGCTGCTGCTGCAGTCCCTGTTGTTCGGCGCGGGCGGCATTACGGCGCTGGCGGTCAACGCACTGGCGATCGGGCTCCTGGGCTCGGCATCCGCCGTCGCCGCCTATCGTCTGTTTCACAAGCTGGGTGACACCTTGGCCGTCTCGATTGCCGCCTGGTTGTCGGTCGTCCTACCGGGCGCGCTCGTCGCGCTGTTGTTGGGCATCCAGCCGCTCATTGCGCACAGGCCCGACGGTACGCCTCTGTTCTTTCCCTTCGGTTTAGGCATCACGCTACCGGCCGTTCTGATTCCGCACATGATCATCGGCATCGGTGAAGCGGTTCTCACGGTGCTGGTCTGGCGCTACGCGACGGCACGCAAATGGGTCGCGGCATGAAATCCGCACAACGCGCCAAGCTCGCACTCGGCATGTATCTCGCCGCGGTGGTTGCGACCACCCTGATTCATGAGCCCTTCGTGTTGGGCGCCGCGCTGATCCTGGCGGTGGCGCTCGCAGGCAAAGGACGCTGGAAACTGCTGCGACGCACGCTGTTCGCCGTGGTCGCTTTCAATTTGACCGTCAGCCTGGGTTACGTCGTCGTGGCGCTATGGCAGGTGACCTTTACGCCCGACTACCTCGTGCTGGTAAACCTCCGGGTCGTCCTACTGGTATTCCTCGGGTTCTGGTTCGTACACAGCATCGACATCCTGCCGGCGCTCGCGGGCTGGCCGATAG
>JBAYTM010000096.1:0-7257 GCA_041675685.1 Thiohalobacteraceae bacterium | reverse complement strand
CCGATGAAATTGCCGCTGAATGACATTTCCTTGGCGCGGCCGATTCCGATCAGACGAGGTAACTTCTGCGACAGACCCCAGCCGGGCACCACACCCACCCGCGCGTGGGTGTCAGCAAACCGCGCCTGAGTGAACGCGATGAGGACATCGCAGGCCAGCGCAAGCTCCAGCCCGCCCGTGACGGCAGGGCCATTGATTGCGCCGATGACAGGGTGCGGGAAGCGTTGCAGCGCGAGGACAGGGTCGGAATGGGCGTTGGCGCCCGCAAACGAGTCACTGTCGATCTCGCGCAGGTCCAGGCCCGCGCAGAAAGCACGGCCCGCTCCCGTCAGCACCAGCACGCGCACGCCAGAGTCGGCGGCGCACCGATCCACATGGTCAGCGATGGCGGGCACCAACGAAATCATGAAGGAATTGATCGCCCGTGACCTGGAGAAACGGGTCAGCTGAATAGCGGTGGGTGGCCGGCGGCGCGCGGTGGTGGTGTCGCCAGTCACTCCCGGGTGCTTCCTCTCAACGCTTCAGCACAATCCCGGCCTTTTCCCGATCCCACACCGCATCGAGTCTCGTCTCCATCGCTTGCTTCAACCGGAATTTTTCGACTTTGTGGTTCACCGTTGTCGGCAGTTCGGAAAGCGCCTCGATGTAGCGGGGCACCATGAAGTACGCCATGTTGCGCGCGCAGTGTTCGATCAATTCCGTTTCGCTGACACAGGCCCCCTGACGCAACACGATGGATGCGCCGACCTCTTCGTCCTTCTCGGCTGTCGCGACAGCGAAGACCGCCGCGTTGGCGATCGCAGGGTGGGCCATGATCACCTGCTCCACCTCGTACGCCGAGATGTTCTCGCCGCGGCGGCGGATGCAATCCTTCTTGCGGTCGACGAACCAGAAGTAGCCGTCCGCGTCGCGCCGCGCACGGTCACCGGTGTGAAACCACTGGTTACGATGGGCGGCCAGCGTCGCCTCGGGCATCCTGTAGTAACCGGTGGCGGCGCGCCAGGGCTCATGCGAGCGGATTACGAGTTCGCCGACTTCGTCGTTGGCGCACTCGAAGTCGTCCTCGTCGACCACCTTCAGTTCGAAACCGCGCCGCGCCTTGCCGATCGAGCCCAGCTTGTCGGGCGGCGCACCCGGCACGAACGCGGAAACGGTGCCGAAATCCGAGAGTCCATAGTTGCTCATCGCCTTGACGCCGAAGCGCTTCTCGAACTCCGCCACGAAGCCAGGCATGGGCGACATGCTGACCAGCCGCAGGTGGTTGTCCGCGTCATCGGCGTGCTGGGGCTGTGTCCACAGGAAGGTCGACATGGCACCCAGGAAGTTGGTGATGGTGGCGCGTGATTCGCGGATCTCGGTGATGAAACGCGACGCCGAAAATCGTTGCGACAGGACCACCGAACCACCGACCGCCAGCATCGCGCACATCGAAGCAAGCAGTGCGTTGTTGTGGAACAGTGGCAGGCAGATATAGAAGATGTCGCTGTCACGGTAGCCCTGTGCGTCGGCCGCGCTCGTGCCATACGTGAGGGCGGCCGCGTGTGGCAGCATGCACGCTTTGGACGGCCCGGTCGTGCCAGAGGTGAATGCGAACATCAGCAGGTCCGAGCACTTTACGCCTTCGTTCAACGGCTCAGGACTTGTTTGGTGTGCAGCTTGCTTCAGATCGGTGATTGCAACGCCGAGCGCTTGCAAGGCGTCGGCCGATGTGGATTTGCCGGCGCCGCCTACGACGAGCACATGCTTCACCTGCGGCAATTGCGGCAGCACTTCGGCCAGCCGCGGCACGAACTCATCGTCGACGATGACCATCTGCACGTCGGAGTGCGCGAAGTAGTAGTTCAGCAACTCTCCGCGGGCCGCGGTATTGACGGGGATCGAGACTGCACCGAGCTTGCCGATGGCGAAAAAGACCGCGAGGTGCTCTGCGGAATTGCCAAGCAGCAGCCCGACATGTGTCCCCTTGACCGCACCTGCCGCGCGCAATGCCTGTGCGAACTGGTCGGACCAGGAGTTCATTTGCGCGTAGGTCCAGATTCGACCGGTCCAGAGTTCGGTAAGGAAGACCTTGTCCGCACGCTGCACCGCTTGCCGTGCCAGCACGTGCGGAATGGTCAGGTCGCGCAACTCGAAGACGTCGTTCATCGGAAGCCGAGGGGAGGGAGGTATTGCGATCGTCGGAATTCGATCAGACGTCGATCCAGCTGATCACATCCGATAGATCCGCACGGTTGGTGCGGTAGCTGTTTGCCGGATGCGCGGTGTCTTCATAACCGAAGGAGATGCCGCAGACTACGAGTCTGTCGGGCTCGATACCGAGCTCGGCCTTCAACAGTGCGCTGTGCCGCGCCAGCGCCGCCTGCGGGATCGTGGCGATCCCGTGCGCCTGCATCGCGAGCAGTAGAATCTGTACGTAGCCGCCCACATCGACGGCGCCGTAGACGCCGAGGCCCGGGGGGCTGCTCAGGATCGCCACGTGCGGCGCACCGAACAGGCGGAAGTTCTCCAGCGCCTGCTTTGCGTAACCCCTCTTGTCGCCACGTTCCACGCCGACGGCGTTGTATAGCTGGAATCCAGACTCGCGGCGCCGGTCGAGATAGACGCCTGCGTATTCCTCGGGAAAGGGAAAGTCGGAGCCGCGCGTGGCGCCCGACTGCTGAGCGGCCACGAGCTTGTCGCGCAAGCGCTCGGTTGCCGGGCCGGACGTGATTGCCACTTGCCATGCCTGTGAGTTGCACCAGGAGGCCGTGCGCTGGGCGGTGCGCAGGACGCTTTCGAGGACGTCGCGCGAGACTTGCTCGGGCCGAAAGGCCCGGCAGCTATGGCGTTCGGCCAGCAGCTTGTGCAGAACACCCGAGGGATCAGAAATCATCGTAACTCGTACCTCGTGTCGTGTTTGATTCTTTTGGCCGTGACCGCTTCAAGTGCCCTTGATGTTCCGTTCACGAATGATGCTCCCCCAGTGCCTTACCTCTGTCGCAATCATCCGAGCGAACTCCTGGAGCGTAGCGCGCGCAAATTGCGATCTTATGCGCCTTTCGAAGTTCGGAATGTAGGGCGTTGCCGCCGATCAAGTGGTTGAACTCGAGCGCGTCGCCCAGATTGCCGTTGATTCGAATAGCGGCGCACAGTGTCCGTCGGTACTGCGTGCCCGGAATGCATGCGTACAGCTCTCCGGCACCGTCGGGCTCGCAGTTTTGACTGATGAACCTGCATTCCGAGGCGAGTTCACTCTTTGGCGATGCCAGCCTTGGTCGCTGCACGCTCGTACCTGGCAAGGTCGCTCGTCATGGCATCGCGATATTCCTCGGGCGAGAGCACGGTGGGCTCCAGCCCTAGGGTGCTATACAGATCGCGAATGTCCGGCGACTGAACGGCCTTTGCGATCTCCTGGTGAAGACGGCGAACGATGCCCTGCGGTGTTCCCGCTGGCGCCAGGATCCCAAGCCAGCCGTTGAAGTCGAAGTCCTTGTACCCCAGTTCCATCATCGTCGGGACATCGGGCAACGACTCGGTACGCTGGGATCCCATGACCGCAAGCGGTCGGATACGCTTTGCCTGCAACATCGGAGCAACTGCGCCAAGCGCATCTGGATTGACGCTCAGGCGGCCTGCCATCAGCTCGACGGCGGCCGCGGAAGGACCCTTGAAGGGAATCCCCAGCAGATCGATCCCGGCTGCGTCATTGAAGGCCTCCATCGCTATCCGGTAGAGTCCTGCCGAGTTGCCGTAGGTCAAGGTCTCGGGGGCTTTTTTCGCGGCCGCCACCAGATCTGCGACCGTCGCGAATGGTGATTCGTAGTTGACGGTGATAAGCAGCGGCGTGTTGGCCATCGTCGCAACCGGAATGAAGTCCCGGGCCAGATCGAATGGCACGTTCTTGAAGATCAGCTTGGGAACGACCGTCGATGAGGCGGTGCCGACAGCCAACGTGTATCCGTCGGGCTTGCTTCGTTTCACGGTTTCCATCCCGATGCGTCCTCCTGCGCCGGGCTTGTTCTCAACGATCACTTGCTGGCTCAATGGGGCCGAAATCTTTTGGGCGATCGCACGAGCGCTCACGTCGGATGAGCTGCCCGGGGGAAATGGAACGATCAGCCTGATTACCTGTGAAGGATACGCGTCTTCCGCCTGGGCTGCGCCAGCGGCGCAAGCCAATAACAGCGCAGCCGTGATGACTAAGTTCCTGCCAATCATCTGATATCTCCTGGTGAGTGCTGGTCGAGTCGGTGTCGTCGTGTTTCGCTCTGGAGTTCGATTATAATATCAAAGGTTCTACCTATCAAGTGGAGGTGCGCGTCCTGAGGTACGTGCCCTCGATGCATCGTGTTCAGACTCGCGCCGAGTGCGAGCCCGCGCGCCCAGGGGCCGGTGTGGTGTCGGTCCGGGCCGGTGCGGCCGAGCACGCGACTGGCCGGCGGATTCGATGCATGCATTGCGAAACGGCGATTGACTCTCGGCTGTGACGTACCGATAATTGGTTGAGCCATTTCAGATCCGGCCCGAGTTGCCGGTGGCTTGCGGTTCTTCTGCCAGATCGATACAGGTGACGAATATGACTCAGCGTGTGTTGTTGACCGGCGCCAGCCGGGGAATCGGCCGTGCCATTTGTCAGCGGCTCGCCGCGGAAGGGGCTCAGATCGCCGCGTGCGCCTCCTCTCATCCCGACGAACTCGATGCGGCGCTGAGCGAGGCGCGGGCGAAGGGCGCAAAAGTGGTTACTCTGGTCGGTGATCTGGCTGACCCCGAGACACCGGAGCGACTCGTGTCGGAGGCTGTCCAGGCGCTGGGTGGGCTGGATGCCGTTGTCAGCAATGCGGGCGTATCGCGTCCGTCGAAGCTGGCCGAGTTGAGCCTCGAGGACTGGGAGTTCCTTTTCGCTGTCAACACACGCGCCCCCTGGCTGCTCGCGAAAGCTGCGTATCCGTATCTGCGCGATAGTCGCGGCAGCATGGTGCTGGTGGCATCGATGTCCGGCGTCGATCCGTATCCCGGGATGGGAGCGTACAGCCCAAGCAAGGCCGGCGTGCTGATGCTGACTCGCGTGCTGGCGCAGGAATGGGCTGCCGAGGGAGTGCGCGTGAACGCCGTCTCGCCGGGCCTGATCCACACGCCTTTGTCCGCGCGTGTGTATGCCGACCCTGAGTTGAAGGCCGGTCGTGAAGCGTTGGTTCCGATGCATCGCATCGGTGATTCGGCGGCGGACATCGCCGGTGTCGTCACGTTCCTTCTGGGGCCGGACGCCGGCTATATGACCGGTCAGAACCTGCTGGCCGACGGCGGCCTGCTGGGCGCTGTTCACGGTCTGATTCCAGGACGACCCGCTACGCAGAGATAGTGCGGCGACTGAACCGCGTATCGCCTGCCGATGCGTGACCGTACTGCCGATCTTCTCTCGTCCTGCTCGGTGTTTCGATGAGTGTCGATGGTCGCTGTGCGGATTCCACACTCCGCGATGAGGCCGCAATAATGGCAGGTGCGGGCGCCGACTTCACCACTGGCAAGTTCAGTAACTCCCGGAGATCCGGATGGATGTGCGAGGGGGTTGGCATGCCGGTTTTGGTATGGTATAATGGTAGAACCAAAATAAAACCATTAGTTCCTACGTAGAGGAATACTGTGTTTGACCAGACGAGAATCAACGATCTGCCTGTGCAGCAGAACCCGCAAGCTGCGGGAGCCGGAGTTCTCGCGGGCATCCGTGTGATCGACTTCACGCACTTTGTCGCTGGGCCGCTTGCCACGATGACGCTGGCCGATTTCGGAGCCGACGTCATCAAGGTGGAGGCTCCGAAGAAGGGCGAGGATTTCCGCTACTACCCGCCGGCGGACCCGGAGCTGGAGGGGCAGGGGGCGCCGTACCTGTGGGCAAACCGAAACAAACGCAGTCTCGGACTCGACATGAAGTCGGCGGCCGGCCTGGAGGTGGCGAAGGCGCTGATCGAGTCGGCCGATGTGCTGGTCGAGAATTTCTCCACCGGCGTGATGGAGCGCTTCGGTCTCGACTACGAGACCTGCCGCAAGATCAATCCGCGCCTGGTCTACTGCTCGGTGTCCGCTTATGGCCGCACCGGGCCGTATGCCGACCGGCTTGGCTTCGACCCCATCGCGCAGGCGGAGAGCGGCTTCATTTCGATGAACGGCTACCCCGACCGCCAGGGCGTGCGCACCGGCTCGGCGGTCATGGACATCGGCACCGCGATGATGGCAACAAATGCCATCCTGCTGGCACTGATGGCGCGAGACAGAGACGGTCTGGGGCAGTTCGTCGAGGTGGCCTTGTTCGATACGGCCATCCTGATGACCGGCTTTGGGGCCATGCAGCATCTGACCACCGGCTACGAGCCGCGGCGCAACGGCAACACCAGTCCGGATACCTGTCCCTCTGGTGTGTTCGAGTGCCAGGATCAGCCGTTCTACATCAACTGCGGCAACGACGGAATCTTCGTCCGCTTGTTCGAGCAGGTGCTCGGGCGCTCCGACATCGCCCATGACCCGGTGCTGTCCAAGCGAGCCAATCGCCTCGAGCAGCGCGATTACCTGTTCCAACTGATGGAGAAGGAATTCGCCAAGCACCCGTGGAGCCATTGGCAGCCGAGGCTGCGAGCCGCCAGCGTGCCGAGCGGTCAAGTCCGAACGTTGGCACAGGCGCTCGCCTCAGACGAGGCGCGATCGCGCAACCTGGTGCACCGCATTCCTCATCCGGTCAAGGGCTGGATCCCCAACGTTGCCAGTCCGCTGCGTCTGGCGCGCACACCGTCGCTGCCTTCGAAAGCCGCGCCGGCCGTCGGCGCGAACACCGACGAAGTCTTGAACGACGTACTTCACTTCGACGAATCCCGGATTCGCGAGCTGCGCGACGCCGGCGCATTTGGCCGCTGAAGCTCGAGGGAAGAAGGAACTGTGATGAACCGAAACGTAGCCATCATCGGCGCCAGTGCCATTCCGGTCGGCCGTCATCAGACGGCCGATGACGCGGAACTGCAGTCGCTCGAGCACGAGATCATGACCCGGCTGGTGATCGATGCCGTGCGGGATGCCGGTGTCGAGAAGCAGGATATCCAGAGCCTGGTGTTCACACTGCCGCGCCCATACACGCGGCAAAAGTACTTTCACACTTTTCTGATGGGCCAACTCCGGCTGGCCTGCCGCGGCAACGTCATGGAGGTAATGGGCAACGGCATGACCGCGGCGCTGGCCTTCGACCAGGCGTGCAACGACATCATGCTGGGTCGCTCCGATGTCGCGCTGGCGCTG
>JBAYTM010000095.1:0-7272 GCA_041675685.1 Thiohalobacteraceae bacterium | reverse complement strand
CCCCGCATGATGCGACCTGCCGACAACGGCGCCCCGCTGGGTAGCGGCCGCTGGTCCTGTAGAAAAGCCCGTTTTCACGTCTACAATTCTGGTGATGGAGTCGTTGTCCATGCGAGGAGTGGCTGCGGCGACGACGTGAACCGGCACGATGTGCTTACCGGCTCGGACCCCGCCGGCAACTGCTCGACGGCGGGTTGCGATACCACCTGTGAAAACTGGACGAGCAACGGCGAGGGATCGGCGATCGTCGGTCATCATGACCGCGTTGGTCTGAAAGACACCCGCCACATGACGTCGTGGAACTCGTCCCACGGTACGCGCGGCTGCAGCCAGGAAGACTTGTCGGGCACGGGCGGCGCGGGTCTGTTTTATTGCTTCGTCGCCGACTGAGACGGACAACCGCAGTTCGTGCCCGCCGTCCGCGCCCAGGCAACACGCGATGCGAGCGAATTGATTTCGTACCGGCGAAACGCCACTATGATCGGCCATTCGACGAAAGGAATTCTTTCCATGCGTTTTGCACAGACCACCCTACT
Source organism: Thiohalobacteraceae bacterium (assembly GCA_041675685.1). GTDB lineage: Bacteria > Pseudomonadota > Gammaproteobacteria > Thiohalobacterales > Thiohalobacteraceae > JAHJQQ01. Next base: position 6,736 of record JBAYTM010000095.1, on the reverse strand, counting down.
GTTGGCCTCCAGCCTGCTTATATCGGCCCAACCGCTGGCCGACGATCGCCCGGACCACTTCAAGGGTGAGCCGGTCAATACGCTTCCTGAGGCGGTCGCTCAGTTCTCGGCATACAACGACAAGCTCGAAGCGGCGCTTGCCAAGGGCAGGCTCGATGCAGAGGACCTGCATACGATTCACGTACTCACGTACTCGTTGGAAAACGCGCTCGAAAAGATCGACGACGCCGTCGACGATCTGAAAGAGACGTTAGAAGATGTGCACAAGGCGTCCGAACGCAACGATCCCGAGACCGTCCAGCGGCAGGGCGAGGCCTATCTCGATGTCGCGCGCCAGGTGATTCCCTGATCTGACCGCGTCGGTATCAATTGCGGAGTGCGGGTAGCAGGTCCGATTGGCCGCTCACGCCGCCGTCAGCATCTCGAGATTCCGCGAACGCCAGTTCACTACGGCGGTCAGGCGGTGCATCTTGTCCGCCAGTGCGGGAAATTCATTGGAGACCACCCGGGCGGCGAAGTCGGCCAGAAAGCGCGACTTCAGTTCCGCACGCGCGCGGTCCATGCCGATCTCGCTGTAGGGGGAGGAGGCCAGCAGGAGGAATCCATCATCGGGGATGCGGCCGACGCGCATGTTGTCCTCGATGATGTTCGCCGCCCTGCGGACAGGCTCGTCGAGGTCGGGGCTGTACGGGCCGATGATCAGCGCCAGATTCGGCATATGCAGAAAGTCGAAGCCGCGTCCGACGCAGATCATCCATTCGCGGTGCACGCTGTCGAGAATCCGTTTGTCGTGTTCGACTTCGGCGATGTGCTCCCGGTTGCCGCGGATCAGCGGTATAAAGTCGTCGCGGATCTGGTCCGGCATGTCGGGGAACAGGGCGTCCAGGCGCGCGCCGAGCTGAGTCGTGTCCCCGGCGCGGAGCTGCCCGACATCCAGTAGATCGCCGTTGTTTCCATGCAGCACCAAGGCGTCGGCGTCGGTCTCGAAACCGCAGACCACCGGATAGACAGTGCCGTGACCGCGGCCGAAGGTGTATTCGACCTGACGTTTGATGGCATCGGCATGCGCCTTGGCGGCTTCAGTGTCGAAATCGAAACCGGCGCAGCCGCGCAGCGGGTCGCCCTTGGAATAGTGGTAGGTGACGAGGAACAGCACGCGACGACCGGCGGACACGCAATCCTGCACGCAACGCGCGAGCACTTCCCCGAGGTACGGCCAGCCCAGGTCGAACTTGCCGCCGAGGTTGCGGAACGGCTGGATGATGCCGAATGGTGTATTGGTGGCGACGGGGATGTTGATGCGCCCGTCCATGCACTTGAATACGGCGATGGCGGTCGGGTGTTCTGCGAGATAGCGCTGCCGCGCGAGCGACGACTCGGGGCCGGAGAAAATGACCGAGTGATTGCGCGCATGTTCCAGCAGCCATTGGATGCGTTCCTGGATCGGCCTGCTGTGGATGTCCATTGCGCTGTCCTGTTTCGCCGGGCCTGTCCGGAAAATGCCTTAATCGCGAGACCCCGTCAAACCGTAGGCGCGAAGACAGGTTTGCCGGGGCAGGTCGCGCTTGTCCTGCAGGCGCCTTCGGGCACTAAAGTGCGCTGAGCCTCGCGTGCACGGAAGCCGCGATTGTCGCGACGCGGTCGGCGTATCCGGGCTTTGCGAAACCTGATGCACACAGGGTTCAGCGAGAGGTAGTATTCGACCGCAAGCTATACAGAGAAGCGCCCACAGTGATCCAGTAAGGAGACTCGACATGAAAGAAGGTGCCAAGACGTTGCTTCCGGGGTTATTGCTTGTCGCTTGTTCCGGCGCCGCGCTCGCGGAGGACATCGAAGGACGGATAGACAAGGTCGATCACAATGAAATGGTTTTCGTCGTCCAGGGCATTGGATTCTTTGCGACGCCCGCCACCGACTATGACGGCGGTCTGAAAGGTTTCGACGACCTGAAGGAAGGGCAAAAGGTCGAGGTCGACTTCGAGTACAGCGAAGGCAAGCACTTCGCCACGGAAGTCGAACTCGACGACTGATGCGGGACGGCGGATCTCCTGCGCCGCCGCGCCGCATGCCGACAAAGGTCTGCATCGCGCGCGCTTAATCCCGGGGCGCACCCGACCGCAGGCGGTCGGGCCGACCGCTCAATCCGCGTAGAGAATGACCTTCATCGCCTTTTCCTTCGCGGCATCGCCGAACACCCGGTAGGCCTCGATGATGTCGTTCAGCGGGAAGCGGTGGGTGATCAGTTGCGCCGGTTCGAGGCTGCCGGACTGGACGGTCTGGCGCAACATCGGGATGGTGTTGGTGCTGACCAGACCCGTGGTCAGGGTGATGTTGCGGATCCAGAGTTTTTCCAGGTGGAGCTCCACGCTCTTGCCATGCACGCCGATGTTGGCGATGTGTCCGCCGGCGGCGATGGCCTCCTGGCAGATGTCGAAGGTCGCGGGAATGCCGACGGCCTCGATAGCGACGTCCACGCCCTTTCCGCCGGTCATGGCCATGAGTTGTTCCACCGCCTTGCCGTCGCGTCCGTCGATGGTATCGGTGGCGCCGAAGCTGCGCGCCATGTCCAGGCGGTTCGGATCCATATCGATCATGATCAGCCGCCCCGGGCTGTAGAAGCGGGCGGTGAGCAACGCCGCCATACCGACCGGGCCCGCGCCTACGATGGCGACGGTATCGCCGGGTTTGACCTGTCCCGCCAGCACACCGATCTCAAAGCCGGTCGGCAGGATGTCGCTGAGCATGACCAGCGCCTCTTCATCCGAGCCCTCGGCAATCGGATAGAGGCTGTTGTCGGCGTGCGGAATGCGCACGTATTCGGCCTGGGTGCCGTCGATGAGGTGCCCGAGTATCCAGCCGCCGTCTTCACAGTGCGCGTAAAGCTGCTTCTTGCAATAGGCGCAGCGGCCGCAGGAGGTGATGCAGGAGATCAGTACACGATCGCCTTTGCGGAAGGCGCTGACCGCTTCGCCGACCTCTTCGACCACGCCGACGCCTTCGTGGCCGAGGGTGCGGCCCGGGGTCACGGCGGGCACGTCGCCTTTGAGAATGTGCAGGTCGGTGCCGCAGATCGTCGTGCGGGTGACGCGCACGATGGCGTCGGTCGACTTCGCCAGCTTGGGGACCGGTTTCTCTTCCCACGATTTCTCACCAGGGCCTTGGTATACCAGTGCTTTCATGGTTGTTCTCCCTCGATATGCGCGGTTGCTGACGGGCCCGGCCGGGCGGGACGGGGATCGCCCAGGCCGAGCCTGTTACGGCAACGCTAGCGCGCTTGCCCCCCGCCTGCCTTGTGCTACATCAGTAGAGGGGAATTCTATTCGGCGGTCCCCGACCGCCGAACGTCGATTATAGGACGCAACGGAAGCTCGATGGCCAATACGGTGCTGGTGCCGAGGACCGCGAGCAGATCGAGGCCGAGTTCGCGGTGTCGTAGCGGCAGCTCGACGCCGTGCTGGAGCTTCCCGATGCGTCGCTGAGACGTTTGAAGGAAGCCATTCTCGAGAAGGTCCAGACGCGGGCGCGCAACTACGACGATGAGCTCTACCAAAGGTTCTGCGTCGAGCTGGATTACTGCAAAAATAAGGACGTCTGGAAATGGCGTGCAGCGGAATATCTGGCGGCCATACTCGATATCGCATTCGGAGGCGGCAGCGTCACACTTGCGGTGCTGTTGTTCAAGCGCGAGGCCTTGGACAGGTTGTGTAGATGTTCCAAGGATTCCTGATCGCTTCGTCGCAGCCGTCGTTCCGCACCTGGCGTCCGCTTGCATGGCCACGCCACAACGCGCGTGAACGACTTGCCACTGAGGCCTGCTGCTAAAAGATGAGATTGAAGATGCCGATCACGACCAGCAGTCCGATCAGGAAGATGATGAACGCACCCCATCCAAGTGTTTTGAATACCATGTCCCTGCTCCGAATTGGTGGCGACCACTGACCTCGGGTCCAGTGCCGGCCGACAGGCGGTCGATCGAGGTCCTATGCGTTGGAATCAACGATAGAGCGATGCGCAAAGCGCCGCTTTGCGATTCCTCAATCCTGCGCATCGCAATGCGCAACGCGGTACGGGCGTTTGCCTTCCGCCCGAACGTTATACTCGGATCATGGACGTCGGTCAGGAACCCACCAACCTCGAACAGTTGCTCGAGCAACTCGGCGAGGCGGAATCCGACAGCGAGCGCGTCTCTTTGGGCGCGATCCTCGACGTGGTCGGCTGTCGATCCTTCGGCCCGTTGTTGGTAGTGGCCGGTCTGTTTACGCTCGCGCCGGTCGTAGGCGACATCCCCGGCGTCCCGACCATTATCGGCGCCGTCGTATTCCTGATCGCGGTGCAGCTGTTGTTCCATCGGGAACATGTCTGGCTGCCGGACTTTCTGTTGAACCGCACGATAAAGCGTGCGCATCTGCACAAGGCGCGTGGTTGGCTGAAACGTCCGGCGCGCTTCGTCGACCGCCTGTTGCATCCGCGCCTCACCGGGTTGACGACGGGCGTGCTCATGTATCTGATCGCGGTCGTCTGTCTCGGCATCGCCGCGACCATGCCGGTCATGGAGGTGGTGCCCTTCTCCGCGAACGCCGCCGGTGCGGCGCTGGCGGCCTACGGACTCGCCTTGATCGCCCGCGATGGACTCCTGGCATTGATCGCGTTCGCGTTCACGGCCGTTACCGCCTGGTCGGTGATCACGCGCCTCGTTTGACGTGCCGCGGCGCTTCGGCCCCGGGCTTCATCGGCATGGCGAGATGCGGGACGCGAACGCGTCCACGTGAGGAAACTTCGAATCCTGGTCACCATGCCGGCGCAGGCCGGCATTCAGGTGCCGATGGATCCGGCCCCGCCCGCCATCCGGAGGCGCGCCTCGGACCCAGTGCGATGTTTCGGCTGGGCCGGGCCGGTTGCCCGCTCAGCCCGCCACTTTCACCACTTCCAGGATCTTCTCGTAGGCGACGGTTTTGGCGTGCGCGTGGAGCATGTCGCGGTGCAGCAGCCGCATCACCTGGCTGAATTTTTCCGGCGTGCAGGGCATGCCGGTCTCCAGCAGCGCACGGTAGATGTCGCCGCCGATCTGGTAGAGGACGTCCTGATCGGTACTCAGGCGGTAGACCGCGCCGGGCTCGGCAACCAGTTGCGTCACCTCGACGGCGCCGCGCCCATTGAGCAGCCACTCCAATGAAATCTGCCGGCGTTGGCAGTAGTCGTACAGCCGGTCCCAGGGCAGGGTGCCCCGTTCCTTCCAGGCCGAGACGTTGCGTCGGTTGGTACCGAGCGGTTCCGCGAGATCGACGTCGGTGCGCACCCGTTCGAGCCCCTTGAGCCGGTCCAGCACTTGCCGCAGCTGATCGCTGCGTTTCCCCTCGGCCATTCTTGACGCCATCTTATTTGTGTGTTAGACATACACACAATATGTTGATGTCTACATATTGTGTGGTTACAAACGCTTGCTAAAACAAGAAGTTAAGGAGCATAGCACAGCCTCCGGGGGATGCCGGAGCGCCGCTGTGCGGTCAATAAACAAAAGGGGAATCCCTGCCTGATCCGCGTTTGCGGACGCACCATTCACACCGGCGATCGTTGCCCGAGAACTCGGACGACAGGCCGCCGTGCGCAACATAGCACAGCGGGAACCGGGGGGGCATGCGGATGGCGGCGGACCTGGAAGCCGATCGGATCGTGCAGCGACCTTCAACAGGGAGTGTGAAGTCTTATGGCGAATCGGGATGCGACAGAACTCTATCTTGCCGACCTGTATGCGCAGGCCGTACCGGAGCCCGAACAGCAGTTGGCCTGGGCGCGTGGCATGGACGCGGCCCAGCAGCAGATCAACCGGGCGCTGGCGGCCAGCGCCGAAGCGGTCGCCGCGCTGCTCGACGCAGCGGCCGAAAATCGGCCGGACGTATCCGCCGCGCGCATGTTGGCGCGCGTCCTCGCGCGGGCGGACGCGGCGACCGCGGACGAAAGCCCTGCGGCATTTCTGCGCGTCTGCATGCGGCGGCTGCGCACGCTGGTATGCCGGGCGGGGGAGCGGGATGCCGAGGTCATACTGGACGTCTTGCAGCCGCTACGCCTGCGCACCGAATTCCTGTCCCAGCTGACCGCCCGGTTGCGCGCCACCTCGTCCGAAGCGGAGGCGTTCATCCAGACCGCCGGCCCGGCGCTGGCGCGGATAGGCGAGTTGACCGGTCTGCTGGTCAACGCCAATCAGCGCCTGGTCGCGACCCTTGCCCGCCAATACCGTAACGGGCCGTTGCCGTTCATGGACCTGGTGCAGGAGGGTAATCTGGGCCTGTTGCGCGCGCTGGAGCGCTTCGACCCCGAGCATGGCACCCGGGTATCGACCTACGCGATGTGGTGGATACGCCGCGCGATGGTCTACGCCATCGCGCGGCAAGGCCGCGATGTGCGCCCGTCGGTCGCGCAGTACTGGGGCGCACGTCAGGCGTTGCGCGCCATGGACCGGCTCGAAATCGCACAGGGGCGGCGCGCCACCCACCGCGAGGCCGCGCTGCATCTGGGCACCAGCGTCGAGGCCTTGCAGCAATCGCTCGCGTTGTTGTCGCCGCCGTTGGCGCTGGACGCGCCGCTGCCGGGCCCCGACGGGGCGCAGCACCTGGATCGCTTGGAATCCGCCGCGGAAAAGAATCCGGAACCCATGGCCCTCGAAGGTGACCTGCGCCATGCCGTCAGGCAACTGCTGCTGCAACTGCCGGAACGCCACGCGAAGATCCTCCGCATGCGT
>JBAYTM010000094.1:0-7292 GCA_041675685.1 Thiohalobacteraceae bacterium | reverse complement strand
TACCGCAAAGGACGCGAAGGCGCGCAAAGGAACCCGCTAGGAATGAGGTGAAGCCATTTGAGCCGACGGGCGAGGACCTGGTAAAGAGCGATTAGCCGGCCCGCGCACCCGCTCAGGCTCCAAGGCGACTGAAGCTTGTCTTCGCGCGCCTTCGCGTCCTTTGCGGTGAAAGTTTTCTATCTGTAGAGACCCTCTTCACTGCAACCGCGGCGGGGCCTTGAGCGGTTGGAGTTCGTCGTTGATCAGCAGGACGCCGACGCGGACGTATTCGACCACCTCCGAGAAGGCCACTTCGTCCTCTTCGTCACCGTCCTCGACATCGAACCCGACCCGTGAGATCTCCGTGAAATCGCGGATCAGTTCGGCGACGTCCTCGGGGAGCGCGGCATCCTGTGCGAGTCCACCGGCGGCCAGCCCGAGCAGGTAACCCTGGCACCATTCCGCGAGCGCCGCGGTGCGTTCGAACAGCGGCTGGGCTTCGGTCGGGAGCAACAGATCCATACTCAGCACCGGGTCGTTCATCGCGTCCTGCGTCCAGGCGGCGAGCGACTGCACGGCGGCGCGGCCCTGCTGCTGCGCGATGCTGCGCGTATCGTTCTCCACGAACAGCTGGCCGGCCCATTGGCCCTCGTCGAGCCGCCCGGCCGCGCACAACAGACCGCACAACAGGCCGTGCACCTCGGCGGCGCCCGCGTTCGCGTCGGCGCGGCCAAGTATCTGGTCGAGTTCGCGATAATCGGGGTGTCTGTGCTGCATCATTGGACGGTTCCTGAACCGGAAGGGGACGCGCGGGCGCCTGCAGGAGGCTGGTTACTATTATATAGGGCGCGGCATACGGCACCTCGAGCACGAGGCATTATGCCACAATCGCAAGGGATAAAATCCGGGCGTTGACCGCCTATGCCCCCGGCACTATAGTGCCCGCATGGCAAAATCCACCGCACAACAAGCGATAGATCAGGACCTTAAGCGACTGGAATTTCGCGTCGAGGAACTCATCCGCACGGTCGAACGACTGAAGGAAGAGAACCGCTCGCTGCGAGTTCAGCAGGAACATATGACCGCAGAGCGCGCGCAGCTGATCGAGCGCAACGAGCTGGCCCGCACCCGCGTGGAGTCCATGATCACCCGCCTGAAGTCCATGGAGCAGAACGCATGAGCAAGCCGCCGGGCAAACCGGTCACGGTGCGCATCATGGACAAGGAGTTCCTGGTCAACTGCCCCGACGACGAATACAACGACCTGCTTGCCTCCGCCGATCTCCTGAACCGCAAGATGCGCGACATCCGTGACAGCGGCAAAGTGGTCGGCATCGATCGCATCGCCGTCATGGCCGCGCTCAATATGGCGCACGAGCTGCTGCAAAACAGCCATCAGCGCGAAGACGTCCAGCAGTCGATCGGCACGCGCATCCGCTCGCTCCAGGAAAAAATCGAACTGGCCCTCAACAAGGGCAATCAACTCGAGCTGTGATCGCGGCGACCGGCAGCCGACGCCCGACGGCCGCTGAAGATCCGATACTGCGCCCAGGCCCCGCGACGCTCCAGTTCGAATCCTTAATCCAGCCAGTCCCGTCTCCGTCTCCGTCTGTCGACACCCGCGATGGGCATGCGCATGGCCGCGCTCGCGACGGCGGGTCGGATAACCGGACGGGAAACCCGCGGCCGGTTGCCCCCGCGTGCTACAAAACTTTAATTGGGCGTGCCGGCAATCACGTTACGCAGCGCTGCGGATGCATCACGGACTACAATAGCTGCACACAGAGTGCCGGATTGGAAAAGCGTTGCCGTTTTTACAAAGCCCGCCTGCGGGCATCGTCGAACGCTCTGGAGTATAATCCGTACCCGAGGCATCCCCTGCGCTGTTCGCTAGTGGTTTGTTACATTCTTGAGCCTACTTTCATCGACCCCGGGGACCTGTCAGCGGTATCGGTGTGCATGACCGCCCTGGTTGCGGTAAGCCTGAAGATGCCGTCATGGTCCCCACATGAGCCCAGGGTTCAAGGTCGAAGACCGCGACGGCAGATGCGGAGGGTGCCTCCCTTTTCTTCTTTGGTTACCACTCGCCGTGCCCCCCACTGAGTCGACGCGCAACGCGCATCCCGCCGACGCCCGCCGCCTGCTGCGTGGACAGCTGCGCGCGATGCGCAATGCATTGACCAGTGCGCAACGCCATGCGGCCGGTCGGCAGTGCGCGCGGTTGTTGTCCGAATTGCCGGTGTTCCGCAACGCCCGTCGCATCGCGGCTTATCTGCCGGCGGACGGCGAGCTCGAAACCGATCCGCTGATTGAGCGCGCCTGGGCTATGGGCAAGGACGTCTACCTGCCGGTGCTGGTACCGCACGGCGAGAACCGCCTGTGGTTTGCGCGCTACGACCCGGATACACCGCTGGTCGAAAACCGTTTCGGCATCCCCGAACCCGCCCGCGCACCGCACACGCGCGTCGCGCCGCTGGCCCTCGATCTGGTGTTGACCCCGCTGGTCGCCTTCGATGCCGCGGGGCATCGACTGGGCATGGGCGGCGGCTTCTACGACCGCAGCTTCGCCTACCTGCTCCGGCATCGGTGCTGGCTGCGACCTCGCCTGGTCGGGCTTGCCTACGAATTCCAGCGCCAAGCGCGTCTGCCGCACCAACCCTGGGACGTGCCTCTTCAAGCAGTGGTCACCGACGAAAGCGTTTACGTGTGCGCCCCCTAGCACCTCGCCCCTAGAACCCAGGACCTGAGCATATGAACTACTGGCTGATGAAATCCGAACCCGATGTCTTCGGTATCGACCATCTGCGCAAGCGCCCCAAGCAGACCGAACACTGGGATGGCGTGCGCAACTACCAGGCGCGCAACATGCTGCGCGACCAGATGCAGGTCGGCGACCGGGTCTTCTTCTACCACTCCAACTGCGCCGAGCCCGGCATCGTCGGCATCGCCAAGGTGGTTCGCGCCGGTTACCCGGACCACACCGCGTTCGATCCGGAGAGCAAATATTTCGACCCCAAGAGCGACCCCGGGCAGCCGCGCTGGTACATGGTCGACGTCAAGTTCGAGCGCAAGCTCAAACGCACCATCACCCTCAGCGAGCTCAAGGAGCAACCCGAGCTGAGTGACATGGCACTGGTGCGACGCGGCAACCGGCTGTCCATCATGCCGGTCACAGCCGAGCAGTGGCAGTTCATTTTGAGCCTGGAATAGCAGCACGGAAACGCCCTCCACCGCCGCGCATCTGTAAGGCGCACCTTACAGATGCGCGCACCGACACGGCGGGTCGCGCAGCGCGTCGATGAGCCGCAATGCGCACTCGATCGAACGTCGCACCCGCAACTGAATCGAGTTTCGAAATCGGTCGCATGCATGCGCAGGTTTGAAAGCGCGGATGCATGCACCACGCGCGATCGATGTCGTCGTCGAATGCGCGTGTGTCCTCTACACCATCCCGAGAAAAACTTCATCAAAAAAACTGGTAATTTGTCGCGAGCTGTTTATACTCAGCTGCGGACCCCTGTTAACTACTTGGAGGAACACACAGATGGCCGCAAGAAAGAAAGCCGCTTCCAAGAAAAAAACTGTGACCAAGAAGAAGGTCGCAACCCGGAAAAAGGTCGCCGTTAAGAAGAAGGTGAGCCCCGGCAAGAAGGCTGCGAAGAAGCGCGTAGCCAAAAAGGGTGGCAAGAAAAAAGCCGCCAAGAAAAAGGTAGCAAAGAAGAAAGTAGCGAAGAAGAAGGCGGGCAAGAAAAAGGCCGCCAAAAAGCGTGTAGCCAAGAAGGGCGGCAAGAAGAAGGTCGCCAAGAAAAAGGCTGGCAAGAAAACTGCCAAGAAGAAGACCGCTAAGAAAAAGACCGCTAAGAAAAAGACCGCTAAGAAGAAAACTGCTAAAAAGAAGACCGCTAAGAAGAAAACGGCGGCAATGTAAGCACCGCCCGGCTCTTCGAAGCCAACTGAAAGCCCGCCTCGGCGGGCTTTCTTTTTTTCTAAGGGACGAGGCTCGAGGGCCGAGGGCCGAGGGAAGGCCCCTTCGGACAAGCTTCCCTCATAGGGCGCAGCGGTGATCGCCGGATGGATCGGCAGCGCGCGGCGCGCATCAGGCGGTGAGCGTCAAACGCCCTTCCTGGAATCCAGAATCCGGAATCCCGGAACCAAGAAACCAGGACCGGAGGAAAATCTCAACAACCCGTCATTCCGGCGCATGCCGGAATCCATCGCCTTGAAGCTCTGGGTTCCCGCATGCACGGGAATGACGGAAGATGAATTGTTCAGCGACTCCCTAAGAATCGATCCCAAGGCCGCAGGGCGCAGCGCATCGCGTCGGATGGTTTTGCCGGAGCTGAGACGCCCCGCTCGATCAGTCCGAAACGGGGGCAAGGGCACTTCCTCGGCCCTAGAACCTCGTCCCTAGCCCCTGCTTTTTAGCCCCTTCCAAGAAACAAATCGTAGACCGGGTTGCCGGTCTCTTCCCAATAGGGATAGCCGGTACTGTCGAGGAACTCGCGGAACTCGCGCCGCCCGGAGGCGGGGACCTGGATGCCCACCAGGACGCGACCGTAGGCGGCCCCGTGGTTGCGGTAATGGAACAGGCTGATGTTCCACCGCTCGCCGATGGCGGTCAAAAAGCGCAGCAGCGCGCCAGGACGTTCGGGGAACTCGAACCGGTAGAGGATCTCGGTGTCGAGACTCGGTGCACGACCACCGACCATATACCGGATGTGCAGCTTCGCGACCTCGTTGTCGGTCATGTCGATCACCGGGTAGCCGTCTTCACGCAACTGCTCCACCAGTATCTGCCGCTCCGTCTCGCCGTCCGCCAGCTCGACGCCGGCATAGACGTGCGCGCGGCTGGCATCCGCGAAACGGTAATTGAATTCAGTGATCGAGCGCTGCCAGAGCGCCTTGCAGAAGCGGCGGAAGCTGCCGGGGCGCTCGGGGATGGTCACCGCCAGCAGCGCCTCCCGGCGTTCGCCCAGTTCCGCGCGCTCGGCGACGTGCCGCAGCCGGTCGAAATTCATGTTCGCGCCGCTGTTGATGGCGATCAGCTCGCGGTCGCGCAGGCCTTCCCGGGCGACATATTTCTTCAGGCCGGCCACCGCCAGCGCGCCGGCCGGCTCGACGATGGAACGGGTGTCGTCGAAGATGTCCTTGATAGCGGCGCAGATCTCGTCGGTGCTGACCAGGATCACCTCATCGACGAAACGCCGCGCGAGCTTGAAGTTCTCTTTGCCGACCTGGCGCACGGCCGTGCCGTCGGCGAAGATGCCGACCTGCTTGAGCAGCACGCGGCGCTTGGCGGTCAACGCCTGATACAGGCTCGGCGCATCGTCCGGCTCGACGCCGATGACGCGGATCTCGGGGCGCAGCTGCTTGATGTACACGGCCATGCCGGCGATCAGACCGCCGCCACCGACCGGGACGAACACCGCATGCGGATGCCCGGTGTGCTGACGCAAAAGTTCCATCGCCACCGTGCCCTGCCCGGCAATGACCTGCGGATCGTCGAAGGGATGGATGAACACCAGCCCCTTCTCGACCGCCAGTTGCTGCGCGTGTTCGTTGGCCTCGTCGTAGCTGTCGCCGTGCATCACCGTGCGGGCGCCGTAGCTGCGCACCGCCGCCACCTTGATCTGCGGCGTGGTCCGCGGCATGACGATGAGCGCCTTGACCCCGCGGTGTCTGGCGCCGAGTGCGACACCCTGCGCGTGGTTGCCGGCGGACGCAGCGATCACGCCGCGCGCGCACTCCTCGTCGGAGAGATGGGCGATCTTGTTATAGGCACCGCGGATCTTGAAGGAGAACACCCGCTGGAGATCCTCGCGCTTCATCCAGACCGGATTGCCGAGGCGCTGACCTAGACGCACGGCCGGTTCAAGCGGCGTCTCGCGCGCGACTTCGTAGACGCGCGCGTTCAGGATCATCTTCAAATAGTTGGCGGGCATCGGGGGATAATACAGGTGGCAGGGTCGAGGCTCTAGAGCAGAGGACTAGGTTTCCCGACCGGCCTGCCCGTCCTAGCACCTCGGCCCTAGAACCTCGGCCCGCCTACAGCTATGATCGATCCGTATTCACATCCCACAGAAGCAGAACTCATGGACCAGAACGAACTCAAAAAGATGGTGGCCAAGGCGGCCTTGGAATATGTCGAAGCGGGCAGCGTCATCGGCGTCGGCACCGGCTCCACCGCCAATCACTTCATCGATGCGCTGGCGGACATCAAAGGCAAGATCGAGGGCACCGTCGCCAGTTCGGTGGCCAGCGCCGAGCGCCTGCGCGGGCATGGCATCCCGGTACTCGACCTGAACGACGCCGGCGAACTGTCGGTGTATGTCGACGGCGCCGACGAGTCCACCAAGCACCTGCACCTGATCAAGGGCGGCGGCGGCGCGCTCACCCGCGAGAAGATCGTCGCCGGCGCCTCGCGGACCTTCGTCTGCATCGCCGACGGGTCCAAACTGGTCGACGTGCTGGGCAGCTTTCCACTGCCGGTCGAGGTGATCCCGATGGCGCGCAGCTTCGTCGCCCGCGAACTGGTGAAACGCGGCGGCACCCCGGTGTTGCGCGAGAACTTCACGACCGACAACGGCAACATCATCCTGGACGTCCATAATCTGAGGATCATGGAGCCAGTGAAGCTGGAGGCCGAACTGAACGACATCCCGGGCGTGGTCACCGTCGGCATCTTCGCCATCCGCCCGGCCGACGTCCTGCTGCTGGGCACCAAGGACGGCGTGAAAAAACTGACTTGAACGCAGGGACGAGGTGCCAGGTGCTAGGGCCGAGGTAAGGGCGAAAAAGGTTTTACCGCGGCCCTAGTAGTACCTAGTACCTAGTACCTAGTACCTAGTACCTAGCACCTAGCACCTAGCACCTAGCACCTAGCACCTAGCACCTAGCACCTAGCACCTAGCACCTAGCACCTAGCACCTAGCACCTAGCACCTAGCACCTAGCACCTGCTCTTATGCAACGCTGGCTCATCATTCTCGGAATCGTTCTGCTGGTGCTGGGCCTGCTCTGGCCCCTGCTGACCAAACTCGGCCTCGGCCGGCTGCCCGGCGACATCGTCGTCGAGCGCGAGAACTTCCGTTTCCACTTCCCATTGACGACGTCCGTTATCATCAGCCTGGTCTTGAGTCTGTTGTTCTGGTTGTTTCGACGATAGCCAAAGCAAGTCACTTGGGCCTGGGATTTCTGGATTCCTGCTTTCGCAGGAATGACGAAACCGAGTTGTATTGACCTTGCGGTGGCGTGCTGCTCGAGCCGAGCCCCGCAGTTGGCTCTGCGAGGACGCCAAAAGGTCCCCGTCATTCCG
>JBAYTM010000093.1:0-7302 GCA_041675685.1 Thiohalobacteraceae bacterium | reverse complement strand
TCTATCGCATGATGCGTCCCGGCGAGCCGCCGACCAAGGAAGCGGCACAGAACCTGTTCAACAATCTGTTCTTCACGGACGAGCGCTACGATCTGTCCGCGGTCGGTCGCATGAAGTTCAATCGTCGCGTCGGTCGGGATGAGATCACCGGCCCCGGCACACTGTCCAACGACGACATCACCGATGTCATGCGCACACTGATCGACATCCGCAACGGTAACGGTTTCGTCGACGACATCGACCACCTGGGCAACCGGCGCATCCGCTGCGTCGGCGAGATGGCGGAAAACGTGTTCCGCATCGGCTTGGTCCGTGTCGAGCGCGCCGTGAAGGAGCGTTTGAGTCTGGCCGAGAGCGAAGGCCTGATGCCGCAGGAGCTGATCAACGCCAAGCCGGTCGCCGCGGCGATCAAGGAGTTCTTCGGCTCGAGCCAGCTGTCGCAGTTCATGGACCAGAACAATCCGCTCTCCGAAGTCACCCACAAGCGCCGCGTCTCGGCGCTCGGCCCAGGCGGCCTGACCCGTGAGCGCGCCGGTTTCGAGGTGCGCGACGTGCATCCGACGCATTACGGCCGCGTCTGCCCGATCGAGACCCCTGAAGGTCCGAACATCGGTCTGATCAACTCGCTGTCCGTGTATGCGCGCACCAACCAGTACGGCTTCCTGGAAACGCCGTACCGCAAGGTCGTGGACGGCCGCGTGACCGACGAGGTGCATTACCTGTCGGCGATCGAGGAAGGCAAGTACGTCATCGCCCAGGCGAACGCCACGGTCGATGAAAAAGGGCATCTGACCGACGCACTGGTGTCCTGCCGGCACCAGAACGAGTTCACCTTGTCGTCGCCGGACCGCATCGACTACGTGGACGTATCGCCGAAGCAGATCGTCTCGGTCGCCGCTTCGCTGATCCCGTTCCTGGAACACGACGACGCCAACCGCGCGCTCATGGGTTCGAACATGCAACGCCAGGCGGTGCCGACGCTGCGCTCCGAGAAGCCGCTGGTGGGCACCGGCATGGAACGCGCTGTGGCCACCGACTCCGGGGTGACCGTGGTCGCCAAGCGCGGCGGCAGTGTGGATTCGGTCGATGCTGGTCGCATCGTGGTGCGCGTCAACGACGACGAAACGGTCGCGGGCGAGCCCGGCGTGGACATCTACAACCTGATCAAATACACGCGTTCGAACCAGAACACCTGTATCAATCAGACGCCGCTGGTGAAGATGGGCGACGTGATTGCGCGCGGCGACGTGCTGGCCGACGGCCCCTCCACCGACATGGGCGAACTGGCGCTGGGTCAGAATCTGCTGGTCGCGTTCATGCCCTGGAACGGCTACAACTTCGAGGACTCGATCCTCATCTCCGAGCGCGTGGTGCAGGAAGACCGTTTCACCACTATTCACATCGAAGAGCTGACCTGCGTCGCCCGCGACACCAAGCTGGGCGCCGAGGAAATCTCGGGCGATATCCCGAACGTCGGCGAAGGCGCATTGGCCAAGCTGGATGAATCCGGCATCGTCTACATCGGCGCCGAGGTGAAGCCGGGCGATATCCTGGTCGGCAAGGTCACGCCGAAGGGCGAAACCCAGCTGACACCCGAAGAGAAGCTGCTGCGCGCGATCTTCGGCGAGAAGGCCTCGGACGTGAAAGACACGTCCCTGCGGGTGCCTTCCGGCATGGACGGTACGGTCATCGACGTGCAGGTGTTCACCCGCGACGGCGTCGAGAAAGACAAGCGCGCCGTGCAGATCGAGAACGAGTTGCTGACCGGCGTGAGGAAGGACCTCAACGACCAGATGCGCATCATGGAGGAGGACGTCTATCACCGCGTCGAGAAACTCCTGCTGGGCAAGGTCGCCGAGGGCGGTCCGCTGAAACTCAAGAGCGGCGCCAAGATCGAGGCCGACTATCTGGCCGAAGTCCCGCGCGAGAAATGGTTCGAGATCCGTCTCAAGGCGGACGAGGCCAACGAGCAGTTGGAGAAGGCCGCGGAACAGCTGAAGGGCATCCGCGCCGAGTTCGATCGCCGGCTCGAAGAAAAGCGTATGAAGATCACCGCGGGCGACGACCTCGCCCCGGGCGTCCTGAAGATGGTCAAGGTCTATCTGGCCGTGAAGCGTCGCGTGCAGCCGGGCGACAAGATGGCCGGCCGTCACGGCAACAAGGGTGTGATCTCGTCCATCGTCCCGGTCGAGGACATGCCCTATTCCGCGGACGGTACGCCGGTCGACATCGTGTTGAACCCGCTCGGCGTGCCTTCGCGTATGAACGTCGGTCAGGTGCTCGAAACCCATCTGGGCTGGGCCGCGCGCGGTCTCGGTCTGAAGCTCGGCCGGATGGTGTCGAACGACGGCAAGGTCACCGACATCCGCAAGTTCCTGGATCAGATCTACAACGCCAGCGGCAAACAGGAAGACCTGAAGTCGTTCACCGACGACGAGATCCGCGAGCTGGCGCGCAATCTGAGCAACGGCGTGCCGATGGCCACGCCGGTGTTCGACGGCGCGACCGAGGAAGAGATCAAGCACATGCTGAAGTTGGCGGATCTGCCGGAGACCGGACAGACCCCGCTGATCGACGGTCGTACCGGCGAGATGTTCGATCGCCCGGTGACGGTCGGCTACATGTACATGTTGAAGCTCAACCATCTGGTCGACGACAAGATGCACGCGCGTTCCACCGGCCCGTACTCGCTGGTGACCCAGCAGCCGCTGGGCGGCAAGGCGCAGTTCGGCGGTCAGCGCTTCGGTGAAATGGAGGTCTGGGCACTGGAAGCCTATGGCGCCGCATACACGCTGCAGGAAATGCTCACCGTGAAGTCGGACGACGTGAACGGCCGTACCAAGATGTACAAGAACATCGTGGACGGCGATCACCGCATGGAGGCCGGCATGCCCGAGTCCTTCAACGTGCTGGTGAAGGAAATCCGCTCGCTGGGCATCAACCTGGAATTGGATCTGGATTAGTAGGGGCGCGCACGTCAGCGACCCGTTCGCGGCCAAGGCCGCTCCTACACAAAGAGGCAAGGTAGACGATGAAAGATTTACTGAATCTCATGAAGCCGACAGGCCAAGTGGAAGACTTCGATGCCATCCGCATCGGTCTTGCGTCTCCGGATATGATCCGCTCCTGGTCGTACGGCGAGGTAAAGAAGCCGGAGACCATCAATTACCGCACCTTCAAGCCGGAACGAGACGGCCTGTTCTGCGCCAAGATCTTCGGGCCCGTGAAGGACTACGAGTGCCTGTGCGGCAAGTACAAGCGCCTCAAGCACCGCGGCGTGGTCTGCGAGAAGTGCGGCGTGGAAGTCACGCTGGCCAAGGTGCGCCGTGAGCGCATGGGCCACATCGAGCTGGCCAGCCCGACTGCACACATCTGGTTCCTCAAGTCGCTGCCGTCGCGTATTGGCCTGTTGCTGGACATGACGCTGCGCGACATCGAGCGCGTGCTGTATTTCGAGGCCTTCGTGGTGGTCGATCCCGGCATGACCACGCTCGAGCGCGGCCAGCTGCTGTCGGACGAGGCCTACCTCGACGCCATCGAAGAGAACGGCGACGAGTTCGACGCCCGCATGGGCGCCGAGGCCGTGTTCGAGTTGCTGCGCAGCATGGATCTGCAGGTGATCGCCGCCAAGATCCGTGACGAAATCGGCTCGACCAATTCCGAGACCAAGCTCAAGCGTCTCGGCAAGCGCCTCAAACTGATCGAGTCCTTCCTCGATTCCGGCAACAAACCGGAATGGATGGTCATGACCGTGTTGCCGGTGCTGCCGCCGGAGCTGCGTCCGCTGGTCCCGCTCGACGGCGGCCGTTTCGCGACCTCGGATCTCAACGATCTGTACCGCCGCGTCATCAACCGCAACAACCGTCTCAAGCGCCTGCTGGAGCTGAATGCGCCGGACATCATCGTGCGCAACGAAAAACGCATGCTGCAGGAGGCCGTCGATGCGCTGCTCGACAACGGCCGCCGCGGTCGCGCCATCACGGGCACCAACAAGCGCCCGCTGAAGTCGCTTGCCGACATGATCAAGGGCAAGCAGGGCCGCTTCCGTCAGAACCTGCTCGGCAAGCGCGTCGACTACTCGGGCCGTTCCGTGATCGTGGTCGGTCCGGCGCTCAAGCTGCATCAGTGCGGTCTGCCCAAGCGCATGGCGCTGGAACTGTTCAAGCCGTTCATCTTCTCCAAACTGCAGCGTCGTGGTCTGGCGACCACCATCAAGGCGGCCAAGAAGCTGGTCGAGCGCGAAGGTGGCGAGGTCTGGGACATCCTCGAAGAAGTCATCCGCGAACATCCCGTGCTGCTCAACCGTGCGCCGACCCTGCATCGCCTGGGTATCCAGGCGTTCGAGCCGGTGCTGATCGAAGGCAAGGCCATTCAGCTGCATCCGCTGGTGTGCGCGGCGTTCAATGCCGACTTCGACGGTGACCAGATGGCCGTGCACGTCCCGCTGTCGCTGGAGGCGCAGCTGGAAGCCCGCACACTGATGATGTCGACCAACAACGTGTTGTCGCCCGCCAACGGCGAGCCGATCATCGTGCCGTCGCAGGACGTGGTCCTGGGGCTGTACTACATGACCCGCGAGCGCATCAATGCGAAGGGCGAGGGCATGGCCTTCGCAGATTTGAACGAGGTGCACCGCGCCTACGACAACCGCGTCGTCGAGCTGCACGCCAAGATCAAGGTGCGCATCGTCGAACGCGCCTTCGACGACAACGGCGAAATGCAGGTCGAGGTGAAGCGGGTCGAGACGACCGTCGGTCGCGCGCTGTTGTTCGAAATCCTCCCGGACGGCCTGCCGTTCGCGCTGGTGAATCGCGACATGACCAAGAAGTCGATCTCCGGTCTGATCAATGCCAGCTACCGCCGTGTCGGCCTGAAAGAGACTGTGGTCTTCGCCGACCAGCTCATGTACACCGGTTTCGCCTACGCGACCCGCGCCGCCGTGTCCTTCGGCGTCAACGACATGGTGATCCCGAATGAGAAGGCGCCGATCCTGGACCGCGCCGAGGCGGAAGTGAAAGAGATCGAGAACCAGTACACCTCCGGTCTGGTCACCAACGGCGAGCGCTACAACAAGGTCGTGGACATCTGGTCGCGTACCAACGATCAGATCGCCAAGGCGATGATGGACAAGCTGGGCAGCGACATCGTCAAGGACAAGGACGGCAAAGAGGTCCGGCAGCCGTCCTTCAATTCCGTTTACATGATGGCCGATTCCGGCGCGCGTGGTAGTGCCGCGCAGATTCGCCAGCTGGCCGGTATGCGCGGTCTGATGGCCAAGCCGGACGGCTCCATCATCGAGACGCCGATCACGGCGAACTTCCGTGAAGGTTTGGACGTGCTGCAGTACTTCATCTCGACCCACGGCGCGCGTAAGGGTCTGGCCGACACCGCCTTGAAGACGGCCAACTCGGGCTACCTGACCCGCCGTCTGGTCGACGTGGCGCAGGACCTGGTCGTGACCGATGTGGACTGCGGTACCGATCAGGGCCTGTTGATGACACCGATCGTCGAAGGCGGCGACGTGGTCGAGCCGTTGCGCGAGCGGGTGCTTGGTCGCGTCGTGTCGCGTGATACCTGTGCGCCGGGCACCGACCAGGTCGTGGCCGCCGCCGGTACGCTTCTGGACGAAAAGCTGGTCGAGAAACTCGAGCAGATGGGCGTCGACGAGATCTGGGTGCGGTCCGCCATCACCTGCGCGACGCGCTACGGCGTCTGCGCGCAGTGTTATGGCCGCGATCTGGCGCGCGGTCATCGCGTCAACATCGGCGAGGCGGTTGGCGTGATTGCCGCGCAATCGATCGGCGAGCCGGGAACGCAGCTGACCATGCGCACCTTCCACATCGGCGGCGCGGCAAGTCGTGCGGCGACGGTCAATAGCGTGGAAGTCAAATCCAACGGCACCATCCGTCTGCACAACGTGAAGACGGTCACCAACCGGGACGGCCACCTGGTGGCCGTGTCGCGTTCCGGCGAAATCGGCGTGATCGACCCGGCCGGCCGCGAGCGGGAACGCTACAAGGTGCCGTACGGCGCGGTCATCTCCGTCAACGACGGCGATGCCTGCGAAGCGGGACAGATGATCGCCAACTGGGATCCGCATACCCATCCGATCGTCACCGAGGTGGCCGGACGCGTGCGCTTCAGCGACTTCGTGGATGGTGTGACCGTCAACCGCACCACCGACGAGATCACCGGCCTGTCCAGCCTCGTCATCACCGATCCGAAACAGCGCGGCTCGATGGGCAAGGATATGCGTCCCATGGTCAAGCTGATCGACGTAAGCGGCGACGAGCTGAAGATCGCGGGTACCGACATGCCGGCGCATTATTTCCTGCCGGCCGGTGCCATCGTCGGGCTGGAGGACGGAGCCACCGTGGCGGTCGGCGACGTGGTCGCGCGTATCCCGCAGGCCTCCTCCAAGACCCGTGACATCACCGGTGGTCTGCCGCGCGTTGCCGACCTGTTCGAGGCGCGCAAACCGAAGGACCCGGCGATCCTCGCCGAGATCTCGGGCACGGTCAGCTTCGGCAAGGACACCAAGGGCAAACAGCGCCTGGTCATCACCGACACTGACGGCAATCAGCACGAAGAGCTGATTCCGAAATGGCGCCACGTCACGGTGTTCGAGAACGAGCACGTGGAGCGCGGCGAGACGGTGGTCGATGGCGAACCGAACGCGCACGATATCCTGCGCTTGCTCGGTGTCACGGTCATGGCCGACTATCTGGTCAAGGAGATCCAGGACGTCTACCGGCTGCAGGGCGTGAAGATCAACGACAAGCACATCGAGGTGATCATTCGCCAGATGCTCCGCAAGGTCGAGATCACCAGCGCCGGCGACAGCCGCTTCCTCAAGGGCGAGCAGGTCGAGAAGCCGCGCGCCCTGGAGGAGAACGAGCAGGTGGCGTCCAAGGTCAAGGACGGCGTGCCGGCGCTTTACGAGCCGATGCTGCTGGGTATCACCAAGGCGTCCCTGGCGACCGAGTCCTTCATTTCGGCCGCGTCCTTCCAGGAAACCACCCGGGTGCTGACCGAGGCCGCCGTCCGCGGGCTGCGGGACGACCTGCGCGGCCTGAAGGAGAACGTCATTGTCGGACGTCTGATCCCGGCAGGTACCGGTCTGGCCTACCACGCCGATCGCCGCCGCCGTCGTCAGCCGGAGGAAGTCGTGTTCGCAACCGCGGAAGATATCGGCAGCGAACAGCCGACGGAATCCTGACGCCCTTTGGAGGGGGCGACTAGCTTGTTGAGCGTTCGCCGGTTTAGCGCTTGACAGGGTATTTGCCCCTCTCTACAATTGCG
>JBAYTM010000092.1:0-7467 GCA_041675685.1 Thiohalobacteraceae bacterium | reverse complement strand
TTGACCAAGTGCAGGCGGATCGCCGCGTCGGTCGGCAGCGCCGCGTTGGCCAGCGCGGCCAGCAACGGATCGCGCACCATCTTACCGTCGCGCAGGAAACCCCGGACCTGCCCGGCGTAGTCGGCGAGCTGATCCAGCAGGATGGGCGCAAAGTTCACCACCGCGCGGGCGCCGGGCACCGCTTCGATATGCGCCGCCATATCGACGTAATCCTTGATGGCGTGCAGATAGGTCCAGGGCTGCTGGTACTCGCCGCTCATCATGTCGCAGTACTGTGGCTGGTGCATATGCCAGCAGAGCACGACGTTGAGGCGTTGTTCAGCGGACATGGTGCAGCTCCTGACCAAGCATTTCCGGCGTCACCAGGACCACGCCGCACGGACTGACATGGAAGCGCTCGGCATCCGCCTTGGGGTCCATGCCGATTTCGGTATCGTGCGGAATCCGGCAACCCTTGTCGATGACCGCGCGCCGGATATGACAGTTTTCGCCGATGTCGACGTTGGGCAACACCACGGCATCCTGCAAGGTCGTGCGGGCGTGGACCTTGACGTTGGAAAACAGCAGCGAGTGACGCACCAGCGCGCCGGAAATGATGCAGCCGCCGGAGACCATAGAGTCCACCGCCATACCACGGCGGTCGTCGTCGTCGAACACGAACTTGGCGGGCGGCAACTGTTCCTGATAAGTCCAGATCGGCCATTCCGCATCGTACAGGTTCAGTTCGGGCGTGATCCCGATCAACTCCAGGTTGGCTTCCCAGAACGCATCGACCGTACCGACGTCGCGCCAGTAGGCCTGTTTGCCGGTGTCTTCGTCGCGAAACGGATAGGCGACCACTTTGTGGGATTCGATCACGTTGGGGATGACGTCCTTGCCGAAATCGTGCGAGGAATCGACGTCGTCGTTGTCCTGAATCAGCATGTTGTACAGAAATTCGGTGTTGAAAACATAGATGCCCATCGAGGCCAGCGCCACATCGGTACGGCCGTGCATCGGCTCCGGCTGCTCCGGCTTCTCCTTGAAGTCGATGACGCGATTGTCGGCATTGACCGTCATCACGCCGAACTCCCTGGCGCGTTCCAGCGGAACTTCGATACAGCCGACCGTCATATCGGCGCCGCGCTTTACGTGGTCGGCGATCATAGGACCATAGTCCATTTTGTAGATATGGTCGCCGGCCAGAATCAAAACGAATTCGGGGCGATGATTGCGGATGATGTCGAGGTTCTGGTAGACCGCATCGGCCGTGCCTTGGTACCAGGAGGTCTCGATGCGCTGCTGCGCCGGCAGCAGCTCGACGAACTCGCCGAACTCGCCGCGCAAAAAATTCCAGCCGCGATGAATGTGCTGGATCAGAGAATGCGCCTTGTACTGGGTCAGTACGCCGATGCTGCGGATGCCGGAGTTCAGGCAATTGGACAAAGGGAAATCGATGATGCGGAATTTGCCGCCGAAGGGTACGGCCGGTTTGGCGCGCCATAGGGTGAGGTGTTTGAGGCGGGAACCGCGTCCGCCGGCGAGAATAAGCGCCAAGGTGTTGCGGGTAAGACGGCTGACGAAACGCCGCGTCTGGCCGGAAGTCATGCGCGCAAATCTCCTTTTCGACGAATTTGTACGACTGGAAACCGACCGGCGCTCCAGTAGCTATAGTTACAGAACGCTGAACCTGTCCCGCACGCGGGGTATGGTACCATCTGGCCGTCAACATGGAATGACTGCCGCAACTCTCGCGCCAAGCCCGGCCTCCTGGATCACCACGCCCGACACATCGCATGTCAACGACCGCAACGACTCTGACCAAGACCTTGTTCCCGAGCCTGCATCTGATCGCGGCGGCCCGCCATCACGATCCCTTTTCCATGCTGGGGCGACACCCGCAAGCCGACGGCGAACGGGTCATCGTATACATCCCTGGCGCGGTGTCCGCGCGCCTGGTCGAGAACGGCGCGCAGATGCAGCGCATGGCCGACAGCGACTTTCATGTCTGGCAGGGGCCGGCCGGCAGCCTGCCGGAACGCTACCAGATCGACTGGACCGACGAAGCCGGCCGCCGGCATATCGGTTATGACCCCTATTGTTTCCCGGCGCAGCTGAGCGATTTCGATCTGCACCTGTTCGGCGAAGGTCGCCACTGGCATGCATACCGTTTCATGGGCGCACATCCGCATCGCGCAGACGGCGTCGACGGCGTGCTGTTTGCGGTCTGGGCGCCGAATGCCGAACGCGTCAGCGTGGTCGGCGACTTCAATGCCTGGGACGGACGACGCTATCCGATGCGCGTGCGGGGCGGCAACGGTATCTGGGAACTGTTCGTCCCGGGGCTGGTTGCGGGTCAGTTGTATAAGTACGAGATCCGCAATCGCGAGCATGGCAGCGTGCACCTCAAGATCGATCCCTATGGTCGCAGCTTCGAGCACCGGCCCGGTACTGCCGGCTGCATTCCGGCGCCGGACGACTACCGCTGGGGCGATCAGGACTGGTTACGGAACCGACGCGAACAGGACTGGCTGCATGCGCCGTTGTCCATCTACGAAGTGCACCTGGGGTCCTGGCGGCGCGGACCGCACGATGCCTTCCTGAGCTATCGCGAGCTGGCGGAACAGCTTATTCCCTATGTGGTCGGACAAGGTTTCACCCACATCGAACTGTTGCCCGTGACGGAACATCCCCTGGACGACTCCTGGGGCTATCAGGCGACGGGTTACTACGCACCGACCAGTCGCCACGGTTCACCGGACGACTTCCGGTACTTCGTCGATCAATGCCATCGACAGGGTGTCGGCGTCATTCTCGACTGGGCCCCGGGGCACTTCCCCAAGGACGCCCACGCGCTGGCCCGCTTCGACGGCAGCGCCCTGTACGAACACGAGGACCCGCGGCGCGGCGAACATCGCGACTGGGGTACGCTGATCTTCAATTACGGCCGCAACGAGGTGCGCAATTTCCTGTTGTCCTCGGCACTGTTCTGGCTGGAGGAATGCCATCTCGACGGATTGCGCGTGGATGCCGTGGCCTCGATGCTGTATCTCGACTATTCGCGCGAGGCGGGCGATTGGTTGCCGAACATGTACGGCGGTCGCGAGAACCTCGAAGCGATCGATTTTCTACGACAGCTCAATCAGGTCACCCACGGCCAGCATCCCGGCACCCTGATCATCGCAGAAGAATCCACCGCCTGGCCGCAGGTCACGCGTCCGGCCTATCTCGGCGGGCTTGGCTTCTCCATGAAGTGGAACATGGGCTGGATGCATGACACCCTGGTCTACATCAGCAAGGACCCGATACATCGCCATTATCAGCATGATCAACTGACCTTCGGCCTGCTGTACGCCTTTACCGAGAATTTCGTCCTCCCCTTCTCACACGACGAGGTGGTGCACGGAAAGTCGTCCATGCTGCACAAGATGCCCGGCGACGAATGGCAACAGTTCGCCAACCTGCGTCTGCTCTATACCTATATGTGGACCTATCCGGGCAAGAAGCTGCTGTTCATGGGTTCGGAATTCGGCCAGCGTTCGGAATGGAACTTCCGGGTCCCGCTCGAATGGGCGGCGCTGGACTACCCGCCCCATGCGGGCGTGCATGCCCTGGTGCAGGATCTCAATCGGCTGTACCGCGGCGAAGCGGCGTTGCACCGGTTCGATTTCGACCCGCACGGGTTCGACTGGATCGATTGTCACGACTCGGAACAATCCGTAATCAGCTATCAGCGCCGCGCCGCGCCGGACGTCGTGATCGCCGTACTCAACTTCACGCCGGTGGTGCGTGCCCAATATCGCCTGGGCGTGCCCGAGGCGGGCCTGTATCGGGTATTGCTCAATTCGGATTCGTCATTTTATGGCGGCAGCAATACCGGCGAGGCGGCGCTCCTCGCCGAACCGACGCCTTGGATGGGTCATCCCTGCTCCATCGTGCTCACCCTGCCGCCGCTCGCGGGAGTGATCCTCAAACGGGAGAGTTGAGGGAAGGCCCGAACAGGAGAACATATCGGCGATGTGCCGCAGCTTGGCGGCACTCCATGCGTACCGGCGAACGCCCGGCCCAGTAGACGCCTGTTCCCTATGTGGCCTTCGTAGCCCGGGCTTGTTACTTCTGTTTGGGCCGAAATGTCTTCACGAAGATCTCGTCAGTAACCAGGTAGGGACCACCGATCAGGTCGATGCAATAGGGCACCGCGGGGAACACGGCTTCCAGGCATTCGGCGATGGCGGCGGGTTTCCCGGGCAGGTTGATGATCAGGGATTGGCCGCGGATTCCAGCCATCTGTCGCGACAGGATCGCCGTCGGTACATGACGCAGGGATACCGCGCGCATCAATTCCCCGAAACCAGGCATGAGCTTCTCGATCACCGCCTCGGTGGCCTCGGGGGTGACATCGCGCGGGGCCGGCCCGGTGCCGCCGGTGGTGACCACCAGGCAGCAACCCTCCTGATCGCACAATTCACGCAACGCCGCCTCCAACTGCACGCGCTCGTCGGGGATCAATCGCGGCACCGGCGTCCAGGCGGAAGTCAGTGCGCGGGTCAACCATTCCTGAATGGCGGGACCGCCGAGGTCCTGGTATTCGCCACGGCTGGCGCGGTCGGATACCGTGACTATGCCAATGCGGGCGGGGTTCATGTCCATGGCGCGCCTTCGAGGTATTCTTAACCAACCGGGCGCCCGAGTATAACAAACCCGGAAACGCCACCAGAAAACGACAGCACCGACGACACGCGGTACTATTGACGACGGTGGAACAGAGCGGGCAATAATGCCTTCACAACGGTATGGAGCCTGAATGGCCAAGGTACTTTATTTCGGGGATCTGCCGGATCGCGTCGGCCGCGGTGCGGAGGAACTGTTTCTGCCCAAGACCGTTCAGACCGTCCGCGATCTGCTCCACTACCTGCGAAGCCGTGGCAAGGCATGGGAAGATGCGCTGCAGGAAGAACGACTCACGGTGACCCTGAACAAGCAATTTCTGGAGCTGGACCACGCCATCAAGGATGAGGACGAAGTGGCCTTTATATCCAAAGGCCTGGGGCGTGTATAAGCGAAAATTTCGCCGCGCGGCGCGCGGCAACGCCGTCGGGCACCCTCGTTACGACGCACTCAAGGAGCAGGCCACGCCATGAATCCCGGACACCTCAAGATTTCCTTCGCCGCACTTACGATTCTGGGTGCTGCCGGTGTGCACGCCGACGCCCTGCCCGGCAGCACCTTTCAGGCCCTGGACAACGACGTCAACGGCTATATCACGCAGGACGAGGCCGCGTACTACGAGAATCTACGGGCGCGTTGGAAAGACCTGGACACCGACAAAAACAACCTGCTCGACGTATCGGAGTTCAGCGCCTTCGAACTGGACGGCGACCTGCTGATACCGATCAGCACAACGCGGTCCAGTGATTCACTGGAATAACCGCGTTTCATCAGCGGCCGGTTCAGGGGATCTTCTTGACCGCCACGGTGTTTGCGGCCTCGTCGGCTTGCGCGACGCGTGCCGTGCAGTTGCTCAACACCAGCTTCGGCGGGTTCATCGAGAAGATGAAAGGTGCCGCCTGACGCAACGCGCTCAGCCCCAGAATCTGCCGCGTTTTGCCTGGGAATACCGCTGCCTCGACGTTGTTCAGCGTGCAGGCCTCGCCGATACGAAGTTGCGAGATTCGATACACGGGAACCGTCAAAGTACTGCCGTCCGCCAACACACCCGACAGTTTCTTGACGTAGGTG
Source organism: Thiohalobacteraceae bacterium (assembly GCA_041675685.1). Classification (GTDB taxonomy): domain Bacteria; phylum Pseudomonadota; class Gammaproteobacteria; order Thiohalobacterales; family Thiohalobacteraceae; genus JAHJQQ01. The sequence continues at coordinate 1,749 of JBAYTM010000092.1, read as the reverse complement.
GCGTTGTCAGAGGCCTGCAGTATCGCGAGCGTCTCCTCGTTGATGGTCATGTACCCAGAGCCCGTATCGACCATCAGATCGACCGCGCCAAGACCATTAATTTCGCTGGCGACGTAGTAAGTTGCCGCGCCTTTATCAAGCATCGGAATATTGCTGTCGAACTCTCCCGCCGAGACGACAGACGCGGCCGACAGGCCAATGGCGACCGCATATTTCTTCATTTGCTGATGCATGCTTTCCTCATCATCGCCGGACTCCGGCGCGTCTGCGAACGACCCGAAAGCGGTTCTGCAACTCTCAGGCCAAGCCCGCGACAATCCCAGACGCTGTGTGGATTGAGTGGCCGCTGTCCTTGGAACGCAACTTCCCTGTTCCTGACATCGATCCGGGTGATGTGCAGTTATGCCCACTGATGAGGGGCCGGAGCGTCTCGCCCCTATGAGCGTTTCGGCGCGCGACGCCGAGCCTTGATGAACTTTACGCCGCCTGCCTTCGCGCGGTGTTTGTCACACCGATACTAGCGCAGGTCGAATGCACTTTTGGAGAGGCGCGCACCCGCTTCGTGATCTATGTCAGGCGCAAAGTGACCGCGTTCGCACGCGTGTGCTGACGGCCGCTCAGGCCGAAACCGACAGGCGCACCGGTTGTCGGCGCGCGCCCCAATGACCGGGCCGCGCCTCGAATACCCCCGCCAGCGCGGTTCCGCAGTGGTTGCAACGCCCTTGGGCGTCGAGATCCCAGGCCGTCAAAACGTACCAGTCGCGGCCGATCACGCGCTCGCCGCAATGGTGGCAATAGCTGCTGCCGCCCGCGGCGTCCTGGACGTTGCCCGTGTAGACATAGCGCAGCCCATTGGCGCGGGCGATCTCGCGGGCCCGCATCACGGTCGCCGCGGGCGTGGCCGGCACATCGCGCATCTTCCAATCGGGATGAAAGGCCGTGAAGTGCATCGGCACGTCGGGACCCAGGTGTTCCATCACCCAAGCCGTCATCGCCTCGATCTCCTGCACCGAATCGTTGTACCCCGGGATCAGCAAAGTCGTCAGTTCGAACCAGACACTGGTCTCCTGCTTCAGATACTCCAGGGTCTCCAATACAGGCTGCAGATGCGCACCGGTCAGCTTGCGATAAAAGTCCTCGGTGAACGCCTTCAAGTCGATGTTGGCCGCGTCCATGTAACGGAAAAATTCCCGGCGCGGCTCCGCGCTTATATAGCCGGCAGACACGGCAACCGATTTGATCCCGCGCTCGTGACAGGCCTGCGCCACGTCAATCGCGTATTCATGAAAAATTACCGGGTCATTGTAGGTGTAGGCGACACTGCGGCAGCCGAGCTCTTCCGCCACCCGCGCGATGGTCTCCGGCGCCGCCTGATCGGCGAGCGTATCGGTCTCGCGCGACTTGCTGATATCCCAGTTCTGACAGAACTTGCACGCCAGGTTGCAGCCGGCGGTACCGAAGGACAGCACCGGCGTTCCCGGAAGGAAGTGATTCAATGGCTTCTTCTCAATCGGGTCGATGCAATAGCCGCTGGAACGGCCGTAGGTCGTCAGCACGATCGCGTCCCGTTGGTTCGCGCGCACAAAACAAAGCCCGCGTTGCCCGGCGTGCAGCTTGCAAAAGCGGGGACACAGATCGCACTGCACACGCCCGTCGTCCAGCTTGTGCCAGTACTTGGTCGCCATCGTGTCGGTCGTTGTCCGCGGTTCGTTCATCGTCCACCTGCTGTCCATGACGCATTATAATTCA
>JBAYTM010000091.1:0-7501 GCA_041675685.1 Thiohalobacteraceae bacterium | reverse complement strand
GTGGCGGCCATGAAGCCGGCGGCCTGTTCATGCCGGGTCAGCACCAGTTTGATCGTGTCGGAACGCGAGAGCGAATCGAGGAAATCGAGATTTTCCTCGCCCGGAACACCGAAGATGTACTCCACGCCTTCGCCTTCCAGGCATTCGATGAACAGGTCCGATGCCTTCCTGCCCGTAGCATCGCTCATAAAATTCGCCTCCCGTTGCGGCGGTTCGACTGGTCGAACGCCCATCCCGATGTGCCTCGCGGAGAATGCCGCGTCACGATTCCCTGACTGTTTTTGCGAACGAATCGCGCGCGCACAAGCTAGCTAAAAATCCATCGTCGGCGCGGAACGCCGATTTTCCCCGGTCGTCCATGCGACGGCGGGCTTTTGCCGTTCAATAACCCAACGACAGGTCGACCAGACTTTCCAGCGGCTTACCCTGGCGATAGCGCTCCAGATTGGCCACAAACCGCTGTGCCGCGCGTTCGAACAGCCGCGTCTGGGAACGCCCCGAAAGATGCATCGAGATATGGCAATTATCGAGCGACCACAGCGGATGATCGGGCGGAAGCGGTTCGGGATCAGTCACGTCCAGGAATGCAGCGGCGATCTGCCGATCGCGCAGCGCAGCGACCAGCGCGGGCTGGTCGATCACCGCGCCACGAGCAAAGTTCAGCAGGGCGGCGCTCGATTTCATCGCTGCCAGTTCGGCCACGCCGAACATCTGCACGGTATCGGGCGTGGCCGGCACCGCGATCACGACCCAATCGAACTCCGCCAGTCGGGAACGCCACTCGCCCACGCCGATGTCGTCCGGTCCGGGATTGCGCCGCACGGTGCAGACCTCCACGCCCCACGGCCGCAGCAGGTCGGCAATACGGCCGCCAATCCCGCCTGCGCCAAGGATCAGCGCACGGCTGCCGCAGAGTTCCTGCTTGCCGGGTGCATCGGCCAGCCACTCATGCCGCTCTTGCGCGCGCACCACCTCCCGCCAGCCCTTGGCGATAGTGAGCATGCCCATCACGGCATATTCGGCGATGGTAATGGCATTGAGCCCGGCGCCGTTGGTCAGCAGGGTGCCACGTTCGCGCAACAGCGCCAGGGGAAAGGGATCGACGCCAGCCGCCAGCGTATTGAGCCACCTGACCCGTTCCGCCAGTCGCGCCGCCTCATGCGTGGAGGGAATATCGAAACTGTCGAACCACGCAATTTCCGCCTGCGGAGCGAACGCGAACAGTTCCTCGCGCGTGGCAAACCAGCGCGGCTCGATCCAGCCGGGCAAGACCGGCTCCAGCAGCGGACGGATCATCGCATTGATCACAGCAACGGTCATGGGCGTACTCCCATGACCGAGCCTGCCGCATCAGGCGGTCAGTTTCCACTCCCAGCCGAGCGGATCGCCATCCATCGCCTCCACGCCGCGCGCCGCGAGTTCGTCACGCAATGCGTCGGACGCCGCGAAATCCTTGGCCGCACGCGCCTCCTTGCGGCGGGCGAGCGTTGCCTCGATCTCGTCTTCGGCAATCGTCGCGGCCTTGGGACGAATGCGCAGATCGGTGCGTTGGAGCGTCAGCAGGTCGAGGCCCAGCACCGCATCGAGCGCTGCCACAGCCGCCAGCTTTTCCGCTGCATCCACTTTCTTCAGCGCCAGCACCTCGTCCAGCACCGTCAGGGCGACCGGCGTGTTGAGATCGTCGGATATCGCCGCATCGAAACGTTCGAGCAGGCCGGCGAACTTCGCGCCCGGCACCGCCTGCGCGTCGCCTGCGCGTTCGCGAACTTGCGCCACGGCCATCAGCATCCGCTTGAGCCGCACCAGCGCCGCACCAAGGCCGTCCCAGCTGAACTCCAGCTCGCTGCGATAATGCGCCTGCAGGCACAGCATCCGGTAGGCCAGCGGGTGAAAGCCCTTGTCGATCAGCAATTGGAGGCGCAAGAACTCGCCGCTCGACTTCGACATCTTGCCGCTGCGTTCGACGAGAAAGTTGTTGTGCATCCACAGCCGCGCGCCCGAGTTGGCCGGAACGTCCAGCCCGTTGGTGCAGCAGAAAGCCTGGTTCTGGGCGATCTCGTTGGGATGATGGATCTCGCGGTGATCGATCCCGCCCGTGTGAATGTCGAACGGGAAGCCCAGCACCTCGCCCGACATGACCGAGCATTCCAGATGCCAGCCCGGCGCGCCGCGACCCCACGGGCTGTCCCATTCCATCTGGCGCTTTTCGCCCGGCGGTGTCTTGCGCCAGATCGCGAAGTCGGCCGCGTTGCGCTTACCGGAAACCTTTTCGATCCGGCCCTCGCCCTCTTCGGTCGCGGCGCGGGCCAGCCGGCCATAATCGGCGACGGTCGAGACATCGAAATAGAGGCCGGTATCGAGTTCATAGCAATGCGCCGGGGCGATCTGCTGCGCGAACTCGATCATCTGCGGCACATATTCGGTCGCAACCGTCCACCTGGCCGGCTGCCGGATGTTGAGCGCACGGATGTCCGCCCAGTAGGCCTGCTTGTAATGCTCGGCGATGTCCCAGATAGACTGCGCCTGCTGCGCCGCCATCTTTTCCATCTTGTCCTCGCCGGCGTCGGCATCGTCGGTCAGGTGGCCGACGTCGGTGATGTTGATGACGTGGGTCAGCGCAAAGCCCTTGTGGCTGAGCGTGCGCCCCAACACATCGGCAAAGACATAGGCGCGCATATTGCCGATGTGCGGATAATTATAGACGGTCGGCCCGCACGTATAGACCCGCGCCTCGCCCGGATGGACCGGCTGGAAAGGTTCGATCTGGCGAGTGAGGCTGTTGAACAGCCGAAGCGGCGGGGCATCTGTCATGCCGCTGGCCATAAGCACGGCGGCGGAAGCGTCAAGCGGGAGAGCGGAGGAACGGGTCAGTCCATATTCCGGTATGATCTTAGAAATCCAACTGCGCTCTGAGCAATTACATCCAAAAGAACGCCAGATTCCACCCGTGGATCCCGCCTCATCAAGTCAATATCACTCTGACGAACTTCATTTTTTATCACATTGCCCGCCCCATCGAGCAACTCCCACCGAACTGTTATTGCGCCCTTTCCTTTTACCTTCATTTCCCCGATATTCATGTAAGGCGCACAAATGTCCATGTGTACGTCCAAGACCGTTGTACGCAGAAAGTTCGCATCTTGAAGGGCCACATTCCATGGCTCTCCCCTCTGCGGGGTCGCACGAACACCCACTGCTGCAAGATCGCGTTCAAGACGATCATGTATCTGGTCTTGATCGGGACGACTTAATTTGCCCCATGTGACCTTCCCGCCAGGCAGGCACGCCCATCCATATTTCAGCTTGCCGATATCCTCGGATACCAATTGATATCGCACCGGGAGCAATACGATATTCTGAATTTCTGATGCCGCTCGCGCAATACTGGCGTGCCCAAAAGCCAAAAAGCAGAAAAATAGAGCAATTGATTTTCGACACGCCATGAGAATCATTTAACCTTGCGGGTTGGATGAGGACTGCGTGACCGCTTCGTCTGTTACCCCTACAGCTTCCACCGGGGTGGCTTTGGACGGAGACACGGATGTGGACGCCTGACGAATAAAAATTTGCTGATCTATTTTCTCAAAAACGTCACGATAAACTGAAGCATCAAGGACAGGGTCTTCATCTTGACCACCGCCGAAATTATTAACCGACATCTTGGTCATTACAAAATTCACGCGTATGCGCGTGACCTGAGGGTTTATGTCCTCAATATAAGCAGAAACAACTGGTGTCTTTTTTGATTTACCGAACCCAACAAAAGGCACCCAAGTGGTGTTTGATTTTGTTGACGCTGCCGCAGTGATCAAACCCGTCTCACGATCAGCAGCATTAATTCGATAACCGGAATCCTGCAGAACAGTCATTACCGCCGAAAAAGATACATTCTTTGAAGCCTCAACCTCATGAGTCTGCATTTCCTGAATCTGCAGCGGACTCAATTTTTCCTTTGAGTATGCATCGTTAGGAACAAATAAAACCGCACCCGCAACAAGTGCAGAAGCCATAATCACTTTATTCAAAGTCGCCTCCCGCGATCAAAATGAGCTACTACGGCTTCTAAAGTCCGAAACCACTTTGTTACTGTCAAATTTTATGATCAATGTCATTGAGCGCGATGACTGAGAGCTCTTGGATTTGCGTTTGCCAAAACCCAGCCCACCGCCTGCAGCAGCGCCGCCACCACCCCCACCGATCAGCATGCCGATAGAGAATCCCGAGGAGCTATCGCTCGACACTGTTGCCTGACGATCATAGACCCACATTTCCTGGCCTGAACCGTCCATTGTAGTGATATTCGGTCCGCCGAAAACTTCCAACAACTCCGCTTGGGTCGTCACGCCAACACGAACAGTCATTTGCACCATTCCGTGCGTCAATTGGTTGGCTGTCTCAGTTTCTCGAGCCGAAGCGGCGACAGCCGGAACCATCAGCGTGGCTGCCAATAAGCCGTATGTGAAATTACGCATAATTCCCCCTGCATTTAGGAGACCGTAATCACACAAGAGTTAAAAATACAATTATCTAATGCAGAAATGCATCAATCGATTTCAAACAATCCGGCAAGTTGCTCGATCATCGTGCCGCCCAGTTGCTCGACGTCCATGATCGTCACCGCGCGCTTGTAGTAGCGGGTGACGTCGTGGCCGATGCCGATGGCCACGAGCTGGACCGGCGATTGACGTTCGATCCAGTCGATCACCTTGCGCAAGTGTGCCTCAAGGTAACCGGCGCTGTTCACGCTCAGCGTCGAATCGTCGACCGGCGCGCCGTCGGAAATCACCATCAGGATGCGACGATCTTCCGGCCGTGCCAGCAGGCGGCTGTGCGCCCACATCAGTGCTTCGCCGTCGATGTTTTCCTTGAGCAGGCCTTCGCGCATCATCAGGCCAAGGTTCTTGCGCCCCCGGCGATAGGGTTCATCGGCCTTTTTATAGACGATGTGACGAAGATCGTTGAGGCGCCCCGGTCCCGAAGGCTTGCCGGCCGCAAGCCACGTTTCGCGGCTCTGCCCGCCCTTCCACGCGCGGGTAGTAAAGCCCAGAATCTCCACCTTGACGCCGCAGCGTTCCAGCGTGCGCGCGAGCACATCGGCGCTGATTGCGGCGATCGAAATCGGTCGCCCGCGCATCGACCCGGAATTGTCGATCAGCAGCGTGACGATGGTATCCTTGAACTCGATGTCGCGTTCGATCTTGTACGACAGCGACTGCCCCGGAGAGATCACCACGCGCGCCAGCCGCGCGGCATCGAGCAGGCCCTCTTCCTGATCGAAGTCCCAGCTGCGGTTCTGCTGCGCCATCAGGCGACGCTGGAGCCGGTTGGCAAGCTTGGTGACGACGCCCTGCAACCCCTTGAGCTGCGCATCGAGATAGGCGCGCAGGCGGGTCAGTTCCTCGTCGTCGCACAAGTCCTGCGCGGCGACTACTTCGTCGAACTTCTCGGTAAAGACCTGATATTCGAAATCGAGTGGCAGGTCCGTCCACGGGCGATTGGGGCGGACGGGCATCATGCCCTCCTCGGCGTCGTCCCCCGCATCGTCGGCGTCTTCTTCGCCTTCGGACGATTCCTGCGGCGCTTCGCCATCGGCCTGCTCGTCGCCTTCGGTCGGCTGGGCGGCCATTTCGCTCGGCTGCTGTTCCTCGCCGGAATTATCGGCTTCCTGCTGTTCCTCGCTATCCTCGTCGCCACTGTCCTCGTCGTTTTCCTGCGGCGGCTGGTCGGTCAGTTCGGCGCGGGTCAGTTCCAGATGCTGAAGCATGTCGAGCGTGAAATTCTGGAATGCCCGCTGGTCGTCCAGCGACTGTGCAAGCGCATCGAAATCCGCGCCCGCGCGCCCCTCGATCCAGCCACGCAGGAGGTCCACCCCGGCGCGCGCCGTTTCGGGCACCGGCTGGCCGGTGAGGCGTTCGCGCAGCATCAGCGCGAGTGCGGTCGGCACGGGAACTTCATCGGCCGCCGCAGCACGGGCAATGGGGTCCGAGGCGAGGCGAACGTGCATCGCTGCATCAAGGTTATCGCGGATGCCGGCATAGGCATTGGCGCCCAGCGCCTCGTACCGCACCGTTTCCACCGCATCGTAACACGCGCGCGCCACCGGTTCCTGCGGCGCGTGGCGCGCGTGCAGGGCATCGTTGTGGTGACGCAGCCTGAGCGCGAAGCTGTCGGCGAAACCCCGCGCTTCCATTGCCTGCGCGCGCGGCAGGCTGCGGCCGGGCATGGGCAGGCGGAAGCTGTGGCCGGCAGCGTTGGGCGCTTCGGCCGTCCAGTTCACTTCCACTTCGGCATCATGCGCCAACGCACGCGAAGCGCCGGTCAGGACGCTCTTGAAGCGGTCTATCGGGGATTCGTCGGACATGATCTGGCGCGCAGGCGGTGGATCAGATCACCTGACCGGTCTTGGCCCAGTCGGCCAGGAAGCCTTCGATGCCCTTTTCGGTCAAGACATGCTTGAACAGTCCCTTGATGACCGACGGCGGCGCGGTCATCACGTCCGCGCCGATCTTGGCGGCCTGCAGCACGTGGATACCGTGGCGCACGCTGGCGACGAGGATTTCCGTCTCGAACGCATAGTTGTCATAAATGACGCAGATGTCCTCGATCAACTGCATGCCGTCGAAGCCGTTGTCGTCATGCCGACCGACGAACGGTGAGACGAACGTCGCGCCCGCCTTGGCCGCGAGCAGCGCCTGCGCTGCCGAAAAGCACAGCGTGACGTTGACCATCGTGCCATCGTCGGTCAGCGCCTTGCAGGTCTTCAGGCCGTCGATGGTCAGCGGCACCTTGATGCATACGTTGTCGGCAATCTTGCGCAGCACTTCGGCCTCGCGCATCATGCCTTCGTGATCGAGCGCCACGACTTCGGCACTGACCGGACCATCGACCAGGTCGCAGATTTCCCGGGTCACTTCGAGGAACGAACGCCCCGACTTCATGATCAGCGAGGGATTGGTGGTGACGCCATCGAGCAGGCCGGTGGCGGCCAGTTCCTTGATGTCGGCGATTTCGGCGGTGTCGGCAAAGAACTTCACGGGCGGGCGCTCCTGATGGCGATTCCATTTCGCCTATAGGTCGCCCATGCCCGGCGCACCACCCCCGAAACCGGCGCTGTGCTTATGCCAGTTCCAGTGCCGCGATCAGCACGGGATCGCGCGTGCTGCGCGGATCGGCCCGGATGGCGGCTTCCTCGCGCCCGATCTCGCCCCAGATGGCATCGTCGGTCTTTACCGCCAGCGAGCGCGCGACACCGGCCACGTCCACGCCGGTCAGCGCGGCGAGCGCCTGCCCGACGATCGGATCCTCTGCCAGCCGCAAGCCATCGCCCAGAGCCGGGACCATGGTTTCGATCAGGCTGCCGTTCATCGCCGTGCGCAGAAACGATGTCGCCCCCGTCGGTCCGCCACGGATCAGCGCGATGGCATTGTCTATGCCGATCACCCGTACGGTATCGGCAATGACCGGCGCGGCACGACGCGCGCCCGCTTCTGCCACATGGTTG
>JBAYTM010000090.1:0-7508 GCA_041675685.1 Thiohalobacteraceae bacterium | reverse complement strand
GCCTTGGCGCTGCCGGCATCGGTGACCACGGCGTCCGCGGCGAGCGCCGGCGCGATGCGGCGAAACACCGATTCCATCGCGCCCAAAGGCACGCAGAGCACGACCATGTCGGCACCCTGCACGGCGCGTGCGGCGTCGAGGTCGAAGCGGTCGATGACGCCGAGGTCGACGGCCTCCTGAAGGTGTTCCGTACGGCGCCCCGATCCGACGATCTCCCCGCAATGGCCAGCTTGGCGCAGCGCGCGCGCGAGCGATCCGCCGATCAAACCGACGCCGATAATGCAGAGCCTGCGGATCACACCAGGACCTTGCGGAGGGCGTTGATCGCGCGTCGGTTCTCCTGCGCGAGCCCGAAGGTGATGCGGAGATGGTTGGGCAGCCCATAGGCCGCGACGGGGCGTACGATGACGCCTTCGCGCAATAGCTGTTCGTACACCGCGGCCGCCGGACGCCCGACATCCAGGCAGACGAAATTGCCGGCCGACGGAATGTAGTCGAGCCCCAATTCGGTGGCCGCCTCCGCCCATTGCACCTGGCCCGCTTGATTCAACTTGAGGCTCGCTTCCAGGTGCGCGCGGTCGCCGAGCGCCGCGGTCGCGGCGGCCAGGGCGATGTGATTGACGTTGAACGGCTGCCGCACGCGGTTGAGAAGGTTGGCGATCTCCGGATGGGACAAGGCGAAACCGACCCGCAGGCCGGCCAGACCGTAGGCCTTGGAGAAGGTCCGCGTGAGGATCAGGTTGGGAAAGCGGGATAGCCAGGGCAGGCTGTCGGGATAGTCCGGCTCCGTGACATATTCGACATAGGCCTCGTCCAGGACGACCACCACCCGCGGTGGCACGCGTTCGAGAAAGCGCTCGAGCTCGTCGCGGTTCAACCAGGTACCGGTCGGATTGTTGGGATTGGCGATGAAGACCACCCGGGTCTTGTCGCCGATCGCCGCCGCCATGGCGTCGAGATCGTGTCCGTAGCGCGGTCCGCGCTCACCGTCGTGGGCCGACGTGACGCGCGCAATGGCGCCGATGGCCTGCGTGACGATCGGATAGACCGCGAATGCATGCTGCGAGAACACCGCTTCGAGCCCCGGCGCCAGGAAGGCGCGCGCGATGATTTCGAGGACGTCGTTGGACCCGTTGCCGAGTGTGATGCCTGCGGTCTCCAGGCCGAAGCGGGCCCCAAGCGCACGCTTCAGTTCAAAGCCGTTGCCGTCGGGGTAGCGCGACATCTCGCCGAGCACACCGCGCGCCGCTTCCAGTGCGGCCGGGCTCGGCCCCAGCGGGTTTTCATTGGAAGCCAACTTGATGGCGTCGCGCACACCGTATTCGCGCTCGAGCTCGCTGAGCGGCTTGCCCGGCTCGTAGGGCTGGAGTCCCTGTACGCCCGGGGTGGCGAGATCACAGAATGACATAGAGGCAGGTTCTAGGTTCTAGGGACTAGGGTTTAGGGAAATAACTGGGTGCTTCGCTCAATGGAGCAGACATTACCATAGCGGATCGACCTCCTTCATCTCCTTGGCCCTAGTCCCTTGCCCCTCGGCCCTGCCTACAGCACCGCGCGCGGATACGACCCGAGCACCTTGAACAGGCTCGCGTGTTGTTCGAGTTCCTTCAGTGCGGTCGCCACCCGCGCATCTTCAACGTGCCCTTCCACATCGACGAAGAACACGTAATCCCAGATACCGCGGCGGGACGGCCGGGATTCGATGCGCGTCATGCTGAGCCCGTGACGGGCCATCGGCTCCAACATGCGATAAAGCGCGCCCGGTTCGTTCTTGACGCCGATCAGCAGTGACGTTTTATCCTGTCCGCTTCGGCCGACCGACTGCGTGCCCACCACCAGAAAACGTGTCGTGTTGCCCGGTTCGTCTTCGATACGGCTGGCCAGCCGGCGCAATCCGTACAACTCGGCAGCCGCATCCCCCGCGACCGCCGCCGCGCGCTCTTCCTGGGCGACGCGGCGCGCGGCCTCACCGTTGCTGCTGACCGCGATACGTTCGGCGTGCGGCAGGTTGGCATCCAACCATTCGCGGCACTGGGCCAGCGCCTGCTGGTGGGCGTAGACCCGCTGGACGCTACCCGGATCGGACTCCGGACTCAACAGGTGCAACTCGATGCGCAATGACACCTCACCGCAGATGCGCAGCGGCGAACGCAGGAACATGTCCAGTGTGTGGTTGACGACGCCCTCGGTCGAATTCTCGATCGGCACCACACCATAGTTGCAATCGCCGGCCTCGACTTCGCGAAACACGACGTCGATCGCGGACAATGCCTCGGTCTGAACCGAATGGCCGAAGTGTTTGAGCGCTGCGGCCTGGGTGAAGGTGCCTTCGGGACCGAGATAGGCGATGCAGAGCGGCTTTTCGAGCGCCAGGCAGGCCGACATGATCTCCCGGAACAGACGCGTGATTTCGTCGTCGCCGAGGGGGCCGGCATTGCGTTCGCGCACCCGCCGGAGGATTTCAGCTTCACGTTCCGGCCGGTAGAAATCATTGCGCTCGCCGGATTCCGCCTTGACCTGCGCCACCTGCTGCGCGCAGGCGGCGCGCGCATTGATCAACGCCTGAATCTGCTGATCCAGATCGTCGATGCGTTCGCGCAGGGATTGGAGAGTCGGCTTATCGTTCATGTCGTTGTTGAGCCGCGAAATCTGCTAGGGAAGCTATGATGAACGTTCCCGCCATTGCGAGTGACGCGTGGTCTCTTTCCCTATCAAACCGCACGCACCGAAAGCACACCGTTGATATTACGCAGGCGCTCCAGGCAATCTTGGCTGAGTTCCGTCTCGACGTCGACCAAGGTGAAGGCCAGCTCGCCCCGCGATTTGTTCAGCATATCGAGAATGTTGTACCCCGTATCGGCCAGGACGGTGGAGATCTGGCCCAGCATGTTCGGGACGTTGGCGTTCACGACCGCGAGGCGGAATCCCTCGGTGCGCGGCATGTTGACCGTCGGAAAGTTCACCGAGTTGGACACCGTCCCGTCTTCGAGATATTCGCGCACCTGATCGGCGACCATGACGGCGCAGTTCTCCTCGGCCTCGACGGTGGAGGCGCCGAGATGCGGCAAGGTGATCACCCGCGGGTGGTCCTTCAACAGATTGCTGGGGAAGTCGCAGACATAGGCGTAAACCTTCCCCGATTCGATGGCGGCCAGCGCCGCGGCATCGTCGATGATGCCGTTGCGCGCGAAGTTGAGCAGGACCACACCCTTGCGCATGAACTTCAGGCGGTCGGCGTTGATCATGTTCCGCGTGGCGTCCACCAGCGGCACGTGGAAGGTCACGAAATCCGAACGGCTCAACAGATCGTCGATGCTGGTCGCCTGCTGAACCTCGGACGACAGCTGCCAGGCGCGTTGCACGGTGATGTCCGGATCGTAACCGACGACCTTCATACCCAGACCGAGCGCCGCGTTGCAGACCTGCACGCCGATGGCGCCGAGTCCGATAACGCCCAGCGTCCGGCCCGGCAGTTCGAAACCGACGAAGTTCTTCTTACCGGCCTCGACCGCCTTGTTGATGCCCGCGTCCTCGCCTTGCAGGTTACGGGCGAAATCCCAGGACTGACAGATGTTGCGCGCGGCCAGCAGCATGCCGGCCAACACCAGCTCCTTGACGGCGTTGGCGTTGGCACCGGGGGCGTTGAACACCGGAATGCCGAGCGCACTCAGCTTGTCCACCGGGATGTTGTTGACACCGGCGCCCGCACGACCCACGGCCAGCAAGCTGGGCGGGATCTCCATATCGTGCATCTTGAACGAGCGCAGCAAAATCGCATCCGGGTGCTGTATCTCCGAGGCGATTTCGTAACGATCGCGCGGCAGGCGTTCCAGGCCGGCAACAGAGATATTGTTGAGCGTGAGAATCTTGAACATTGTACGCAGCCTATTTACTTCAATACCACGAAGGACACAAAGGACACGAAGTCATTAACAAAACGGTTTTCCTCCGTGTCCTTTGTGGTTCAAACTACGTTCCTATCCATTGCGCTTCTCGAAATCCGCCATGAAGTCGATCAGTGCATCGACACCGGCTTCCGGCATGGCATTGTAGATGCTCGCGCGCATGCCGCCGACCGAGCGGTGCCCTTTGAGCCCGACCATCCCTGCTGCTTTCACTTCGCTGAGGAACGTCTTGTCCAGTTCCGGGTTGGCGAGAACGAAGGGAACGTTCATCCAGGAGCGGCACGCTGGGTCGACCGGATTGCTGTAGAACGGCGACCTGTCGATCGCCGCGTAGAGCTTGTCGGCCTTGCGCTTGTTGATTTCGGCCATCTTGGCAAGCCCGCCGCTCTTCTTGATATTGCGGAACACCAACCCCGCCAGATACCAACCGTAGGTTGGCGGCGTGTTGTACATCGATTCGTTATCGGCGTGGGTCTTGTAGTCGAGCATGGTCGGTGTACCCGGCAGAACCTCACCGATCAGATCCTCGCGCACGATGACGAGCGTCAGCCCGGCCGGGCCGATATTCTTCTGGGCCCCGGCGTAGATCACACCGAATTTGCTGACGTCGATCGGTCGCGACAGAATGGTCGAGGACATGTCGGCCACCAAAGGCTTGTCGCCGACCTCGGGCACCCAATGAAACTCGACGCCGCCGATGGTCTCGTTCGGCGTGTAGTGCACGTAGGCCGCATCCTTCGACAGCTTCCAGTCCTGAAACGCCGGGATGGTATTGAACCCGCTCGCCTCAGCGGTCGCCGCCACATTGACGGTACTGAACTTCTTTGCCTCGTTGATGGCCTTCTTCGACCAGGCGCCGGTGTTGATGTAATCGGCCGTATTTTTTCCCCGCAGCAGATTCATCGGCACCATGGCGAACTGGGTGCTGGCGCCGCCTTGCAGGAACAACACTTTGTAGTTGGCCGGGATACTCAGGATCTCGCGCAGGTCCGCCTCGGCCTGCGTGGCGATCGACATGAAATCCTTGTCGCGATGGCTCATCTCCATCACCGACATGCCACTGCCCTGCCAGTCGACCATTTCGTCACGCGCCTGTTGCAACACGATCTCCGGCAACACAGCGGGACCTGCACTGAAATTGAATACGCGAGACATGGGGTGATTCGACCTCTACTCTGATGTTGGTTGAGTCGGCTTCTACGCTAACGTTAGCTGGCTGGGTGGTTGGCGGAGCGCAGCGGTTCTATCTACCAGAGACAAGTTTCAAGATGCAAGAGACAAGGTCGCTCGATATACGAACATCTAAGCGATTGTTTGCCTCTTGCCTCTTGTCTCACTTAATTAAGGAAGCTCTGAACAATCCGTCATTCCGGCGCAGGCCGGAATCCATGTCTTTGAATTTCTGGATTCCCGCTTTCGCGGGAATGACGAAACTGGGATTGATCAGAGTTTCCTTAAGAGAGCCGGACATAAGAAAAACAGCCCAACTCATTCGCCCGTCTCAACATCAGCGTCCGCCTCATCAGGCTCGACGATGCGTTCGAGGCCGACCAGTTGCTCTTCGTCGGAAAGGCGGATCAGGCGTACGCCCTGCGTGTTCCGGCCCATCTGCGAGACCTCTCCGGCACGGGTGCGCACCAGAGTGCCGGCGTTGCTGATCAGCATCAGCTCGTCCGACTCTGCAACCAGGATGGCGCCGACCACCGCGCCGTTGCGTTCGGTCACCTGAATCGAAATGACACCCTGTCCGCCACGCCCATGCAGCGGATATTCCTCGACCGAAGTGCGCTTGCCGAAGCCGTTGGCGGTCGCGGTCAGGACCTGGCCGTCCTCGACGATGATCAGGGCGATGACCTTCTGGCCTTCCTGCAACCTGACGCCCCGCACGCCGCAGGCGGTACGACCCATGGTGCGAACATCCGCCTCTTTGAAGCGTATCGCCTTTCCGGCGTCCGTGAAGAGCATGACATCGCGTTCGCCGTCGGTGATCGCGACATTGACCAATTGGTCGCCGTCGCGCAACTCCACGGCGATGATACCGCTGCTGCGGGGGCGCGCGAAGCCGGACAGCGGGGTCTTTTTGACGGTCCCGTGGGTGGTCGCCATGAACACGAACTTGTCTTCCGCGAACTCCCGCACCGGCAGGACGGCATTGATGCGTTCGCCCTCCTCCAGCGGCAACAGATTGACGATGGGCTTGCCGCGCGCGGTACGGCCGGCCTGCGGCAGTTGGTAGACCTTCAGCCAATAGGCCTTGCCGCGGCTGGAAAAGCAGAGGATCGTGTCATGGGTGTTGGCGATGAACAGCTTGTCGACAAAGTCCTCTTCCTTGACGCTGGTCGCCGCCTTACCACGCCCGCCACGCCGCTGCGCGGCATACTGCGTAAGCGGTTGCGCCTTGGCGTACCCGGTATGCGAGAGCGTCACCACGACGTCTTCCTCGGTGATCAGGTCCTCGAGCGTCAAATCGACGTGCGAGGCGTTGATCTCGGTACGGCGTTTGTCGCCGAACTGCTCGCGGATGGCAATCAATTCGTCGCGGATCACGGCCATCAGCCGGTCGGGGCTGTTGAGTATCGCCAGCAGCTCGTCGATCACACCCAACAGTTCCTTGTACTCGCCGACGATCTTGTTCTGCTCCAGACCAGTCAGCTGATGCAGGCGCAGATCGAGGATCGCCTGGGTTTGAGCCTCGGAAAGCCGGTAACCGGCATCGCTCAACCCGAAGCCGGCACCCAGGTCATCGGGACGCGAAGCGCTTGCGCCCGCGCGTTGCAGCATGTCGGTAACGACGCCCGGTTCCCAGGCGCGCGCCATCAATGCATCCCGCGCCTCTGCGCGGCTCGGCGAGCCTTTGATGACGGCGATGATTTCGTCGATATTGGCGAGCGCGACCGCCAGCCCTTCCAATATATGTGCGCGTTCACGCGCCTTGCGCAGATCGAACACCGTGCGGCGGGTGACCACCTCGCGACGATGCCGGATAAAGGCCTCCAACATCTGCTTGAGGTTGAGCAGCCGCGGCTGGCCATCGACCAGCGCCACCATGTTGATGCCGAAGACGGTCTGCAGCTGAGTTTGCTGGTAGAGATTGTTCAGCACCACCTCTGCCACTTCGCCGCGCTTGAGCTCGATCACCATGCGCATGCCGTCCTTGTCGGACTCGTCACGCAGGTTGCTGATGCCTTCGAGCTTCTTGTCCTTGACCAGCTCGGCGATCTTCTCGAGCAGACGCGCCTTGTTGACCTGGTAAGGCAGCTCGTGGACGACAATGGTCTGTCGGCTCCCCTCGTCGCCTTCGATCTCGGTCCGGGCCCGCACGTGGATGCGGCCGCGGCCCGTCAGATAGGCTTCCTGGATCCCGCGCACGCCGTTAATGATGGCGGCGGTCGGAAAATCCGGTCCGGGTATGTATTCCATCAGGCCGCGGATGTCGATCTCGGGATCGTCGATCAGGGCCACGCAGGCGTTGATGACCTCGGTGAGATTGTGCGGTGGGATGTTGGTCGCCATGCCGACCGCGATACCGGCGGAGCCGTTGATCAGCAGGTTCGGCAGGCGCGTCAGGAAGACCGCCGGCTCTTTCTCCGACTCGTCGTAGTT
>JBAYTM010000089.1:0-7548 GCA_041675685.1 Thiohalobacteraceae bacterium | reverse complement strand
GGAGTTGCCCAGTCGATCAAAAGAATAATTTAAGGAAACTCTGATCAATCCTAGTTTCGTCATTCCCGCGAAAGCGGGAATCCAGAAATTCAAAGACATGGATTCCGGCCTGCGCCGGAATGACGGATTGTTCAGAGCTTCCTTAACCGCAAAGGGCGCGAAGGCGCGCGAAGAACTGCATCATAATTGAGACAACGGACTACGGCATATCAGGCCGGCAGAGTTCCGCCGATGGGTCGCAGCTCCGGGGTTCTGCGCCGCCTGCCGCCCGATATGAATGCATCGTAACCGTTTTTCTTTGCGCGCCTTCGTGTCCTTCGCGGTAAAAGTTTGCTTCCGCCAACCTCAGGCCGGCAACACCCGGCAGTAGAGCGCCTTGAGATACTCGGTCTCCGGGATCGCCGGATGCGTCGGGTGGTCGGGGCTCTGGCGGCCGCGTTCGAGTATCTGCAGGCTGCGATCGACGTGCCGGGATGCGGCGAGCACCAGTTGCTGCAAGGTCGCGGCCTCCAGGTGGTAGGAACAGGAGGCGCTGACCAGGATGCCGTCTTTGGCCAACACCTGCATGGCCTGCTGATTGATGCGCTGATAGGCCTCGATGCCGGCCTTGACGTCTTTCTTGCGTTTAATGAAGGCCGGCGGGTCCAGCACCACCACGTCGAAATGCTCGCGCGCCTCACGCAGTTCGCGCAGCACGTCGAAGGCGTCGCCCTTGCGGTTCTGCACCGCATCCGACACGGCATTCAACCGTGCATTGATCGCCACCTGGTCGAGCGCATCTTGCGAGGCGTCGACGCAAAGCACTTCGCGTGCGCCGGCCAGCGCCGCCTGCACGCCCCAGCCGCCGCCATAGCTGAACAGATCGAGCACCCGCATGCCGGGCACGTAGCGCGCCAGCCGCGCGCGGTTTTCGCGCTGATCGTAAAACCAGCCGGTCTTCTGGCCGGCGCGCACGGAGATCCGGAAGCGCGCGCCGTTCTCCTCCAGGTCGATCTCGTCCGGAACCTCGCCGATCGCCTCGACATAGTTATGCAGGCCCTCCAGTGTGCGGATCGAACTGTCGTTGCGCAGCAGGATGCCCCGGGGTTTGAGCACCTTGTCGAGCGCCGCGATCACCGCATCGCGCGCCGCTTCCATGCCGGCCGTGGTGAGCTGCACCACCAGCACATCGGCGTACCGGTCCACCACCAGACCGGGCAAGGCGTCGCCCTCGCCGTGTACCAGACGGTAATAGGGCTTCGGATACAGGCGTTCGCGCAATGCCAGCGCGATGTTCAGCCGATGCACCAACAACGAACGGTCGAGAACGTGCGCCGGGTCGCGACTCACCAGCCGCGCGCAGATCAGCGAATGCGGATTGACGTAACCGGTGCCGAGCGCCTTACCGTTGGCGGCCTCGATCAGCACCGGCTGGCCGGGCACGAAACCGGCCAGCGGAGTCTTCGCCGTGTCGATCTCGTTGCTGTAGATCCACAGATGGCCGGCGCGCAGGCGACGCTCCTCGTTCTTCTTCAGGCGCAGGGCGGCGGGCGCGGCAGGGACTTCGGATGGATTCAAGGCACGGCTCCGATCAGTGAGCGGCGCATTGTAGCATCAGTGCACGGCGAGCAATTTCGCTGCGGACCAGAGCGCGAGGTCGTCGCTGTCGCCACGGTAATCCTGGAGATATTCCGCGCCCTCGCGGGGGCCCGGCCAGCTATCGAAATAGACCACCAGATAACCTTGCGGATGCGCGGCTGCCCACTCGAGGACTTCCCCCGGCGCGATGACTTGCAGCGGCTCGCGCAGGCGTCCCAGGAAGTGGAACTGGCTGTGATATTTGCCGACGTGGGCGATCGGGCGCTGCTCGGCCTGCAGTGCGGCAATCCGCTCGCTGATGGCGTGCAGATCGTACGCGGGCGCCGCCACGCGCAGCACCGCGAGGTGCAGACCGCCGATCAGGACGACCCCCGCAACGGCGAGACTACGCACGGTGGTCGCGAGGTCACTGGGCCGCCACAACCACCAGAGCACCGCCGCCAGCAGGAAAGCCTCGCCCCGGGCGGGCTGGAGCGCAACGGCCCAATGCGGACCGGCATCCAGGTCGTATAGGCCCAGGGCGACAAACAGCAGTACCGGCACCGCCAGCAGCAGTACCGCCAGCCATTGCCGGCGTGGAAATCGTAGGACCGGGGCGCGCGCCAGCGCATAGCCGCCGAGCAAGGCCAGGGCCGGGAACAGCGGCAACAGATATTTGACCTGCTTGCCACTGACCAGACTCAACACCAGCAGGACCGGTACTGCCCAGGCCAACAGCAAACGGACTCCGCGTTGGGCATCCCGATCCGCGGCGCGTTCCCGCCATAACCGCCGCAGCGCGACCCAAAGCGGCGGCCATAAAGACCAGGGCAGCAGCAGCAGGGGCAGCCAGGGCAGGTACCACCAGAACGGCGCCTGGTGGGCGAAGGAATCCACCATGCGGCCGGTGACCTGTCCCCAGAACAACGCCTGCCGGTATGCCGCTCCGCCCGCTTCCGCCGCAGGCAGCGCCCAGGCCAGACCGATCAACGCACCGAGCACCAGCGCCGAGAGCAGACCGCCGAACCAACAGTGCCAGCCCTTCAAGCGGCCGGGGTCCACCCAGAAGCGCCCAAGCAGACCCACCGACAACAGCGGCAACAACACGACCGGCCCCTTGGCCAATATGCCCAGGCCGACCGCCAGGCCGACGATCAGCCAGCCGGTCCCCAGCCCGCGCGCGGCGCGCAGCATGCCGAGCATGCCGAGCAAGGTACAACAGACGACGAGCAGATCGAACTGCACCAAGGTGGAGAACCCGGCCCAGAACAGGCAACCGAACAGCAGCCAGGGGGCGAGCGTCGAGGCCAGAGGCCGTTCCGGCCAGAGACGACGCGCCAGCAGCGCGGTGAGACCCAGGCTCGCCAAGCCGATCATCGGCGCCAGCAATCGCGGCCAGAGTTCGTTCACACCGAACAGCCACCAGCCGGCCTGGATCAGCCAGAACAGCAACGGCGGTTTGTGACTGTAGGGCGCGCCGTTCTGGTACGGCACCAGAAAGTCGCCGCGCGCCCACATCTCCCAGGCGACGCCGACATAACGGGTTTCGTCGACCGGCAGCAAGGGACGCGTGAGCAAAGCGGTCGCCGTCAACACGGCCCACGCGAGCAGCAACAACCAGAGGGAACCGCGCGTCGCGGTGGCGGCATTCATGGCGCGCAATTCTCGTCGATGAAAGCGGCGAATGCCATTGCGGGAAATCGTCAGAGCAGTCGTTGCGACCTCGAATCCGTCGAGGCCGTCGCGTCCGTTCGCGCCCTGCTCAGTCCTCCACACCAAGCACGTGCTCGAGCTTTTCGTCGAGGTGACGACCGTGGCGGAACTTGCGGAACAGATAGACGCCCAGCACACCGGAGACCAGAAACAGCGCAATACCCAACCCGATGCGGAACACCGGGTCCAACACGATGCCGCTGCCGACCAGTGCGAAGACCAGTGTCTGCGGGATGTAGCCAAGCGCCGAGCCGGTGACGAAGGGCACGGCGCGCACATTGGCGACGCCGGCCGCCAGATTGGTGAACAGATTGCTGCCGACCGGCAGGAGGCGCATCAGCAGCGTCATGCTCAGGGTGTTGTCGTGGATAAAACCGTCGACGCGGCGCACCCGGTCGGGGAAGCGCGATGCCACCAGGCCGCGTCCGAACCAGCGCGCATAGCTGAAGGCGATGACGCAGCCACCGACCGTCGCCAGGACGCCGAGCAGAGTTCCGAAGGCCACGTCGAAGGCATAGCCCGCCAGAAAACTGACCGCCTGTCGCGGCACGCCGACCGCCGTCGCCAGGGCGCCCACGCCGATAAACAGGAGTTCGCCGCCGATGCCCCGCCCGCGCACCTGGGTGTCGATCCAATCCTTGTCGAGCAACGAGCCAAGCTGGCTGACCTCGAACAGGTAGGCGAGACCGACGAAGCTGGCGATCAGCACCAGGCCCTTGAGAAAGACGCGCGGATTTAGATTCGACATACCGAGGCAAACCACTCCAACGACGCGATGATTTCAGTTAGCTGCGCTGCGCGACCGCCGGGCCCGCTCGAAATCACGCAGCCTGGAAAGGCGCGTCGTCGAGGCTTCAAGGAGACCGAACGGAAATATTTTCTTATGCGCCTTCGGTCCCTTCGGGCTGCAGGTCCGGTACCGTCCCGCTCGACGCGGCCAGCTCGCACACCACCGGCAGCTTGGCGCGCCGCTGCAACCAGGCGACGCCGAACAAGTCGACGATACCGACCCACAAGCGGTTGTGCAGGCCGTACTTGCTGACGCCGCGTTCGCGGTGCCGATGGTGGACTTCGACGGAACGCACCTGTCCACCGGCGCGCAACACCAACGCCGGCAGATAGCGATGCATATGATCGAAGTACGGCAAGTCCAGAAACACATCGCGACGGAAAAGTTTCAGGCCGCAGCCGGTGTCGGGCGTGTCGTCCTTGAGCATGCCGCGGCGCACCGCGTTGGCGATCTTGGAGGATATGCGTTTGAGCCAGGTGTCGCGGCGTCTCTTGCGCCAGCCGGCAACCAGGTCGAGTTGGCTCGATGCGTCCGATGCCTGCATCAACGCCATCAGGTTCGGGATGTCGGCCGGGTCGTTCTGGCCGTCGCCGTCCAAGGTCGCGATCCAGGGCGCGCGCGCGGCCTTGACGCCGGTGCGCACCGCGGTGCTCTGTCCGCAACTGCGGGCATGGCGTAACACGCGCAGACGCGGATAGAGCCCACAGGCCTCATCGAGCATCCGCGGCGATGCATCGTCGCTGCCATCGTCGATATAGATCACTTCATAGTCGTAGCGGCCGTCCAGGGCCGCATGGATCTCGGCCAACAGGGGCAGGACGTTGTCCTGTTCATTCTTTACCGGGACGACAACGGACAGATCCATGGGGATTTACCGGTTCATATAGTGGAATTCGGACAGCAAGACAGCGCACCGTGAACCCGTTATAGTCGAGTGCCCCAGTCGGAAATTCACGGCAGCGCATCATGGATAGCGGCGGCGAATATAGCAACCATCTGGCACAGGAAACCAGTCCTTACCTGCTCCAGCACGCAAATAATCCGGTCGACTGGCATCCCTGGAGTACGGCGGCGCTGGAACGCGCGCGCAACGAGAACAAGCCCATCCTGCTGTCGATCGGATACTCGGCCTGTCACTGGTGTCATGTGATGGCGCACGAGTCCTTCGAGGACCCGGATGTCGCCGCCGTGATGAACGATTTGTTCGTCAATATCAAGGTCGACCGCGAGGAACGTCCCGACCTCGACAAGATCTACCAGACTGCGCACTCGCTGCTGACCCAGCGCAATGGCGGCTGGCCCCTCACCATGTTCCTGACGCCCGACGGCCAGATTCCGTTTTTCGGCGGCACCTATTTTCCCAAGGAGCCGCGCTATGGGCTGCCCGGCTTCGTCGAGCTGATGCAGCGCGTGGCGCAGTTCTACCAGGACCGGCAAGCCGATATCGCCGAACAGAACCAGGCGCTGCTCGGCGCGCTGTCCAGCATCGCCGCACCCGCGCCCGCGGAAGGCCGGCCCAGCGCCCTGCCCCTGGACGTCGCCCGCAATCAACTCGAGCAGCAGTTCGATGCCGAGCACGGCGGCTTCGGTCGCGCCCCGAAATTTCCGCATCCGACCAGCCTGGAACGTCTGCTGCGGCACTGGGCCGGTACCCGTGCGGACAGTCAGGTGGACGAGCGCGCCCTCGAGATGGCGCGCTTCACGCTCGAACGCATGGCGTGCGGCGGACTTTACGACCAGCTCGGCGGCGGCTTCAGCCGCTACTCGGTCGACGACCAGTGGATGATCCCGCATTTCGAGAAGATGCTGTACGACAACGGCCCCTTGCTGGCGCTGTACGCCCAGGCGCATGCGGCGACCGGCGCGCCCTTGTTCGCACGCATCGCGCGCGAGACCGCCGGCTGGGTGATGCGCGAGATGCAGTCGCCGGAAGGCGGTTACTATTCGACGCTGGACGCCGATTCGGAAGGCGAGGAAGGCAAGTTCTATGTCTGGACGCCCGCCGAAGTCCAAGCGCTGCTCGGCGAGGATTACGCGCTGTTCGCGCGCCGCTTCGGGCTGGATCGCGAGCCCAACTTCGAAGGCCGATATCACCTGCACGTCTTCGTCGGCCTGGGCGAGCTCGCCGAAGAATTCAAACTGGACGAGGCGACGCTGACCGAGCGGCTGGATGCGGCCCGCGCGAAGCTGCTCGCGGCGCGTGACCAGCGCATCTGGCCGGGGCGCGACGAAAAGATCCTGACCTCCTGGAACGGCCTGATGATCCGTGGCATGGCGATCGCGGCGCGACACCTGGACGAGCCGGCCTATGCGGCGTCGGCGGAGCGCGCGCTCGATTTCATTCGCACTACGCTGTGGCGTGATGGCCGTCTGGTCGCGACCTACAAGGATGGCAAGGCGCATCTCAACGCCTATCTCGACGATTACGTGTTCCTGATCGATGGTATCCTGGAGCTGTTGCAGGTGCGTTGGCGCGACGGCGATCTGGCGTTCGCGATCGAACTCGCCGAGGCGGTGCTCGACCGGTTCCAGGACCCAAGCGGCGGCTTCTTCTTCACGGCCAACGACCACGAGAACCTGATCCAACGACCCAAGCCCGTCTCGGACGACGCGACGCCGTCCGGCAACGGGATCGCCGCGACGGTCTTTGGTCGGCTCGGCCACCTGCTCGGCGAAACACGGTATATGGATGCCGCGGCGCGCACGCTGGAAGGCCTCTGGGGGGTGATCGAACAGAACGCCTATGCTTGTACCGCGCTTCTGGTCGCCCTCGAGGAACACCAGTTCCCCGGCCAAAGCATTGTCCTCCGCGGCGAAGGCGAAGCGCTGGAACCCTGGTATCGGCGCTATGCCAGGCCGTACGCACCGCGGCGCCTGACGCTGGCCATCCCCAACGCGGTCGGCGACTTGCCCGGCGTGCTCGCGCAGCGCCTGCCGCGCGACGAAGTCACCGCCTATGTCTGCAGCGGCACCCAGTGCGCCCCGCCGGTCATGGAACTTGAGGCGCTGGACCGTTTGCTTTCGGAAACCGAACCGGCCGCTTTGTAACAGGCGATCGTCATAAGGTTCCAGCCGCGATCGGCATTCGCTTCCATCGCCTTGGTCGGACCAGGTTTCCGACGTCACAGTCGCCATCGCGCCCACACGCGACTCGTATATACTCCCTGATGCACATAAAGCGCGTCATCGGCTTTCTGACCACAGCGACGAAAATCCATCGATCATCGGGAGAAACGCACCATGGGAATGCTCAGCGAGTTCAAAGAATTTGCCATGAAAGGCAACGTGGTCGACATGGCCGTCGGCATCATTATCGGTGCCGCCTTCGGCAAGATCGTCTCCTCGTTTGTCAGTGACGTCATCATGCCACCGCTCGGCATCCTGATCGGCGGCGTCGACTTCACCGACCTCGCCATCATCCTCAAGGCGGCCACCGACGGGGCGGAGGCGGTAACGATCAACTATGGCGTGTTCATTCAAACGGTCCT
>JBAYTM010000088.1:0-7574 GCA_041675685.1 Thiohalobacteraceae bacterium | reverse complement strand
CATGGCCAATTGATGAACCCGAGTTGATGAAGGGGGTAGCCGGGGCGTCCGCCAGCGCCGACGCAGCGGGGGTATCCCGCGCCTCAATCCGGCTTGCGCGGCGAGGGATCGACCAGCGGCTCTTCCACGAAGTGGACGGCATCGCGAAAATAGATGCGGCGCAGTTCGTGACCGCGCGCGTCCTGGATCAGGATGTAGCTGTCCAAGCCGACCGGCGTGCCGGCCAGGATATCGTTGGCGATCACGTCGCGGATGGTGGAAACGGCCTGGTGAACGGCATCTTCCTCGTGATCCGCGTCGATGCCTTCGCCATCGACGACGGAGCCGGCCCGCTCGCAGAGATGAAGGAAATAACGCGACATCATCACGCCTGCCGTTTGCCGCCCGATCGGAAACCAGGGTTCACCGGAACGCCAGCGCGAGCCAGGTGACATGCGAAAGACCTCTATGCGGCGCGCCGGTCCGGCATCATCACGGCCGTTCGGCGGAACCGGCGGGCGGCCGCTTGTCGACGTAGCGAATCCTGCTGCGGAGAATCCCGCCGGCCAGCGCCCCCTGGTCCATGAAGCGAATGTGCTGTGCTTCGAAGGCTTTTCGCATAGCTGCCACACTTCCCCCGTCAACGGCTTCGCCCGCTTCGAACAGGACCGCGGTTACCGCGCTTATCCCGGCCGCGTCGGCGAGATCGACGAGCGACCACTTCAAGGCCTTGCGCGCCATCCGTGATTGTTCGGGACTCACGCTAGCTCCCTCCGCCGCCGATGCTTTGCGGAAAGGCAATTATGTGAAGGTTTATTGTCACCCGCACGCTCCCTTACGGCGTGAAGGGCACGCGCAGGCTGACGCTTACGCTGGGCGCATCCGCCGTCGCGCCGATGTCGATTCCCAGGTTCACCGACTGCTTCTGAGTCAGCCGGTAGGACATGCCCAGCGACAGCGACCCGGACTGGAGGCTGTTGGAGCGCTGGGTCGTGTCGCCCAGTTGGGTGGTCGTCGGCAAAATGAAGGTATGGCGATACCCCAACGAGAACGAGAACCGCGGGTTCAGCGCGAAGCCGAAGCCGATGTTGGCATTGATTGCATCGCCTGGATCGACCCGGCCGATGCGGACGTCGCCGACCCGCCGGCCGATGGTTTTCGGCATGTGATAGAGATAGCTCGCGCCGCCGTAGATCACCGCAGGGTCCGTGGGCAGCAGGAAGTTGATGCCGGGCTGAATGCCCCAAAACCCGGAACCGGTAGGAAGCCCGATCGGGATGGCGAATTCGTCGAACGGAAGCGAATAAGGACTTTTGCCCGTGGTGCTCTTGACCCTCAGGCTTCCGACGAAGATCGGCCGCTGCCCGATCGGCCGGTTGAACTGATAGCGCACGGCGAACTCGATATCGCCGATGTGCTTCTCGCTGTAACTGAGTTCCCTGACGACCTGGCTGACCTCGTCGACGGTGCGCAGTTGGCTTACCGAGAACCGGTCCGAGCGGTACATGAACGGCACCCGGGCTTCGATCTCCAGGTTCTTGGCCAGTCCGTAACGGAGCGCGGCGGCTGCAACCACCGAATTGCGATCGACATCGCTTGCCTCGATCACGCCGAGCGGAAGGCCGACGACCAGTTCGATGCCGCGAAAGACGAGGCGGTTGTTCGACGTGTTCGTCAACTCGAGCGATGGCTCGAAGACGAAACGTCCCGGCGGCGTCAGCACGCCCGATCCTTCGGGCACGGCCTGCACCTGCTGCTCCACCCGTGCGAGCGCGGGCTCCTCGCCGACCGGCCGTTCGGGCAACGGCGCGGACGCCGCGGCGCGGGCTTCGGCCTCCGCGCCTCCAGGTATGCCGGCCGCGCGCAAAT
Organism: Thiohalobacteraceae bacterium; assembly: GCA_041675685.1. Classification (GTDB taxonomy): domain Bacteria; phylum Pseudomonadota; class Gammaproteobacteria; order Thiohalobacterales; family Thiohalobacteraceae; genus JAHJQQ01. Next base: position 5,726 of record JBAYTM010000088.1, on the reverse strand, counting down.
CGGACAGCGCGCCCGCGGCGAGCGCCTGCTCCTGCAGACGCCGGATCTCCTCGCGCTGTTCGCCGATGCGTACGGCCTGGTCCTCGATGAGGCTGCGCTGCGCCTGCAATTCCTGCTGAAGCCCTTCGATCCTGGCGGCCAGCTCCGCCAGGCTCTGCGCCTGTGCCGCACCCGGCGCACCGGCAAGACTCAGGATCGCTCCGCTGCAGACAACGAGCGACAATCGCCGCGCCGTCATGACCTGCTGCCCCTGTTCGCTCCGGTCATTTCGCCCCCTGTCATTACCTTCTGTCGACGGGTGATAATCCTAGGGTCCCTAGAAGCCCGAACACTGCCTGATCATTTCGAATTCCCGCGTCGTCGCCGGCCCCAGTTCGCCGGCAAGCTGCTCCAGCCCGGCCCGGTTCAGGATACGGCAGTGATGCGGCCCCTCGAGAAAAATCAGTTCTTCCTGGCACATCTGCGAGATCGTGCGGCTGACGGTATGGATGGTCAGGCCGAGGTAGTCGGCGATGTCGCTGCGGCACATCGCGAGTTCGATTCGGTCCCGCGCCTGCTGCCGCTTCGCGAGCATCAGGATGAACGCCGCAATCCGTTCCTGCGCGGTGCGCCGGCCGAACAGGAAGATGCAGTTGTGGGCGTTGCGCAGCGCCTTCTGCAGGATCATCTGCGGCTCGGCCCAGACCGGCCCTTCGGAATTGGCCAGACCTTGCCGCGTGAAGCTCCAGCAAGCCAGATCGGTCACCGCCTCGGCCGTTTCCAGACGGGATTCCTCGTCCAGTCCGAAGACGTCTCCCTGGTAATGGAAGCCGGTGAGCTGGCGGTGGCCGTCCGCATGGAAACGGCAGGTCCGGGCTACGCCGCTTTCCACCACGAACCACGTTCGCGCTGAATCCCCCTCGAAATACAGGGATTCATCTTTGCGGAAGCGAAGCATTTGCCAGTTGGCAGGTGCCCCGAATTGGGACATAGAGGTGCTGAGCACGAGTCATCCCCTCTTCCATCGTGTGAGCATCGCGAGGGGTCGGGCGGAATGTCCGTGTAGACTGGGAAACAATACCCCCGCGCCCGGCTGTTTATTAAGGCTTAATTAACAGGCATCCCCGAGTCGCCTAAGCATTTTATTACGCGACGAGGCATTATTCTGCTTGAAAACGAGACAGAACCCTGAGCGGTCCCTACCGCTAAAACGCAGAATCAGCGCGGAATCACGCCGACGAGGGCGGTACCGGCCATAGCGGACAACGACGACAGGATGCGCTCGTTGAGGGCATTGGCACGAAACGACCCGAAATTTCCGATGCTGAGGTGCGCATCGACCTCCTGACGGACCGCGACGTTGTTGGCCGTGTTGACGACGATGTTCTGCAGCGCGCCGTCGGTCCGCTGGATGAACGCGGTCTGGCCCTGGTTAGCCAGGAACACGTTACCGTTAGCGGCCTCCAGGTTCAGGCCGGTGCCGTTTAGTATCCCCGTCTGGAGCTGCGCCAGCGTCGCCGGCGTGAGATCGGTCGAAACCGTCCGGTGCACCTCGCTCACCGCATCGTTCCAGGTGAAATTGGTCTGGATCACCATCTCGTCGCCAAGGAAGGAGCGGATCTCCGCTCCGAACTTGATATCGAGACCCTGATAGACGAAGCCGCCGCGCTGCCCCGCCAGTTCGGCGTCGCTGACGCGCTCGACGTTCTCGCTGGCGAAGATGGCATCGTCGCCAGCCGGCGCCATGCTCGCCAGAGCCGCATCCCCGGGCGCCGCCGCGGCCTCATGGGCGCTGACGGCGCTATCGCGTGCCTGCTCCGCGCCGCCCATCCAGTCGTCAGGACCGCCGAACAGGGCGGAGTCGGGCGCAGCCGCATCGTCCGCAGCGTCCGCCAGCCCGCCGAACGCCGGCGTCGGGATTGCGCCGGCTTCGGCCGGCCCGGTCGGGCCATGGACCGCGGCCGCGCCATCGCCGAACCGCAACGGGGGTATCTTGTCCGCCGCCGCCGCATGCTCCCTGCCGCCCACGGCGGGGCCCGCATCGGCTTCGACGAGCGCGGCGCGGCTCAGCCGCACGGGAACGCTCTCGAGCGTCTCCGCGCTGCCGGGCTGCGCCATTGCGCCGCCGTCCGTATCCGACCCCGTCAGTTGCGGATGCCCCGCGGCTTCGCTCGCCTGCCCGGTCCCCGCCCGCGCCAGGAAATAGAGCGCCATCGCGACAAGGGGGGACCGCCGGCACCTCATTGGCCGCTCGGGTTGCGTGGATCGAAAAGTATCTGGGGCGTGATCTGGTAGTCGGGGGGAAGATTGTCGGTGATCTGGGTGATCGGCCGGTAGGGCACGCCGTCACTCAGCGGCGCCGTCGACCAGGGAGTCCAATCGCGGGCGAGATTGAAGCTGGGCCGCCCTTTCAGCGGGCTCGCGACGACGGCCATGAAGATCCCGTTCCAATGGGACAGGAACTCCGCCATCGAATACTGGCTGATGCCCAGCATCGGATCGCCCACCAGGACGCGGTCGCCCTCCACCCCCTTGACGACGACGAAGTGCTTGTAGCCCTTGAGATCGAGAATGACGATGCCCGGCCGCGCGGTCTGCCGCAGTTGCGCCGGCGTCAGCCGGAACCCTTCGGTACGGTAGCCGATGCTGTCGAGGTAGTTCTTGAGGTCGAGCATGGAGAAGCCGACCTTGCGGATCTCCTCCTGATCGCCCCGCTCCCACATCGCGGAGAATACAGAACGCTCCGGCGTAGTGCGGCCATAGTGGAAGCTCAGCAGGGTCGCGATCGCGGCGGACCCGCAACTGAAGTCGTACTGCTGGCGCACCACGCTTCGAAAGGGGATTTCCTGCCAGCTCATGACATGGACGCGGAAGTTTCCGTCCGCCCCGTTGTGCAGGCGCAATTCCGCCGCATCCGGCTGCGTCGGCGCGGCGAGGAAAAGCGCCGCACCAAGGGAGCCAAGGATTGCGCGGTCCAGCCATCGACCGTGCTTCATCGCGATCCACCTCTCAATGCGAGATATTGATCGTCAGATTCATCCCGCTCTGCAAGCTGACTTGTGCACCCGTGTTGATAGCAAAATTTCCGACGCCATTGAAATTGGAAAGCGCGCCGTCGGAAATCGTGATCGGGCCGGCTGCCACATTGCCGTTGATGGTATTGCCCGAGGTGATCGCCTTGAGCGTCTGGTTGGCGACCGCGATCGATTCGCCGCCCCGGTGCTCGGCCAGATCGGCATCGCTGAGCGTCACGGCTTGTGCAAAGGGATCGGCGGGGTCGGAAACGGGGCGATCGGCGGCAGGCGTCGTGGCGGCAGGCGATGCGGCGGCTGCCGCCTCCGCGGACGCAGCGGGCTCTAAAGCCGCCGCCGTCGAGGCCGCCTCCTGATCGGGAAGGATAATCGAGGGGGTTTCCGCTGCAGCCGGTGCGGCTGCCAGGGCTGCGAACGCCACGCTGCAGGCGAGGGTGAGTGCGTTCTTCATAGCAGCAATCCCGAAATGCTTTCCCAGGGGAAAGCGGAACCAAGGGACATGGGACACAAAACCTTCAGCCGTGAACCGGGCGGGGTTTCCCTCGCCCGGTTTCGGACTGCGGCTTACTGGCCCGAGAAGGTAACGTTCGACTGAACCGAGATATTGGTCCCGGCCTGGGCGATCGCCGAGGGGCCGGTATTCCAGCCAGCGGTCTGAATGCCCGCGTAGTTGGCCTGCGACCCGTTGTCGATCGTGTTGCCGCCGGTCTGCAACGTCGGCGCATCGCCGCTGTCACCACCGGTGACCGTGAGCACGTTCGCGGTGTTGGTAGCCTGCAGCACCTGCAGGGCGACAACCTTCACCGTCGTGTTGTTGGTCACCGAGTTGTCGACGCTGTTGTCGAGAACACCGTTGCTCGTCGCGGACGCCGTGGCGTTCGAGTTGTTGTTGACGGTGTTGGTGTTGTCATTCGTCGTATTGTTGTTGTTGGTGCTGCTGGTGGTGCTGGTGTTGTCGTTGGTGTTTTTGGTGTCGCTGATGTTCGACGCCGTGGCATCACTATCGCTGTTGTTGTTCGCACTCACCGTGGCAGACCCGGTCGAGCTACCAGCGTTAGTCGTGTCGCTGGTGTTGCTGCTGTTATTGCTGCTGTCGTTGTTGCTGTTGGCCGTGCCGGTGCCATCGCCCGACGCATCAGCGCTGTTGTCGCTGTTGGTGTTGGCGTTGGCGGTGTTGCTGCCGTTGATGTTTCCGGCGCCGCTGCTGGCGTTCTGGTTGCCGTTGTTGTTGGCATTGTCGCTCGCCGAGTTGCTGCTGGCGTCGCCGGTCGCATCGCCGGAGGCGGTGCCGCTGCCGGTATTGGTGTTGGTATTGGCGTTGTCGCTCGTCGTGTCAGCGGCATTGCTGTTGGTGCTCGTGGTGTTGGCACCATTGCTGTTGGTGTTGTCGCTGGTCGAAGCGGCCGTGCCGTTGCCCTGACCGGCGCTCGAGTTCGCGTTCGCATTGTCGCTCGTCGAGTTGGCGTCACCCGCGGCGTTGCCGTTGCCCGTGGCGTTGCCATTGCCGTTGCCCGTGGCTTCGTTGCTGCCGTTGATGTTGCCCGCGCCGCTGCTGGCGTTGGTGTTGTTGCTCGTCGAGTTGGCATCGCCGTTGCCGGTGGCGTTGCCGGAGGCATCGCCGCTCGCGTCGCCCGACGCCGTGCCGCTACCCGTGTTGGTGTTGGTATTGGCGTTGTCGCTCGTCGTGTCAGCGGCGTTGTTGTTGTTGTTGTCGTTGCCGTTGTTGTTGGCGCTCGTCGTGTCGGCATTGCCGTTCGAGGAGCTGTTGGCAGCGCCGTCGCTCGTCGCATCGCCAGAGCCCGCGCCGCTCGACGAACCGTTGTTGGTCGTGTCGCTGGTGTTGCTGCTGTCATTGCTGCTGGTATTGTCGCTGTTCGCTGCGGCCGTACCATCGCCGGTGCCGGTGCCAGTCCCCGTGCCGTCGCCGGTGCCGCTCGAGGAACCGTCGTTGTTCGTCGAACTGGTGTTGGCCGAACCCGCGTTGCTGCCCGAATTGCTGTCGGACGTACCATTGCCGTTGCCGGTGCCGGTGCCGTCTACCGTGCCGTTCGAGGAGCTGGTGCTGTCGGCGTTGCCCGACCCGTCGGACGCGCTGTCCGAATCGCTGCCGGAATTGCTGCCCGAATCGGCGTTGCCGTTACCGCTGCCGGTGGAGGTTCCGTCGTTCGAGTTGCTGTTGTTGCTGTTCGAGTTGCCGGTGGCGGTGCCATCGGCGTTGCCCGAGCCGCTCGACGAGCCGTTGTTGGTCGTGTCGCTGGTGTTGCTGCTCGTGTTGTCGGACGTCGCGTCGGCGCTGCCCGAGCCGTCACCGCTGCTGTCCGAGTTGCTGCCGGCGTCGCCGTTGCTGCCGCTGTTGCTGCCGCTCACGCCGCTGCCGACACCCGTGCCCGCGGACGAACCATTGTTGGTCGTGTCGCTGGTATTGCTGCTGTCGTTGCTGCTGGAGTTGTCGCTGCCGGCGTTGGCGCCGGAATCGCTGGCCGAGGTCCCGTTGCCGTTACCCGAGGACGAACCGTCGTTGTTCGTGCTGCTGGTGTTGGCTGCACCCGAGTTGCTGCCCGAATTGCTGTCGGCGTTGCCGTTGCCCGTGCCGTCGACAGTGCCATTGGACGCGCTCGCGCTGCCCGAATTGCTGTCGCTGCCGGCATCGCTGTTGCCGTTGCCCGTGCCGGTGCCGTCGACGGTGCCGTTCGACGCGCTCGCGCTGCCCGAATT
>JBAYTM010000087.1:0-7599 GCA_041675685.1 Thiohalobacteraceae bacterium | reverse complement strand
GCTGGCAATGGCGAAGCTGCAGAGCCTGCCGCGGGATTCGAGCCCTTCGCGCGTTCAGCGCCGGTGTCATATCACAGGCCGGCCGCGCGCCGTGTACCGCAAGTTTGGTTTGGCTCGCACCAAGATCCGCGAAGCCGCCATGCGGGGTGACATTCCAGGCCTCGTGAAGGCCAGCTGGTAAGCGCAGCTAGACAGAGAGATTGAGGATTCAGTAGATGAGTATGACCGACCCTATCGCGGACTTGCTGACACGCATCCGCAACGGCCAGGCAGCCAGCAAGGCGCAGGTGACCATGCCGGCGTCCAAGGCCAAGAAGGCCCTGGCCGATGTGCTTAAGAGCGAAGGTTACGTCGGCGACATCGTCGAGGAGAGCGTCGGCGGCAAGCCGCAGCTCACCATCACGTTGAAGTACCACGAAGGCCGGCCGGTGATCGATTCGATCAAGCGCGTGAGCCGCCCCGGTCTGCGTATCTACCGAGGTAAAGACGAGCTGCCCAAGGTGCTGGGCGGTCTGGGTGTCGCTATTGTGTCCACCTCCAAGGGTGTGATGAGCGACCGTGAAGCGCGCGCCCTCGGCGAGGGTGGCGAGGTGCTGTGCACCGTTTGCTGATAGGGCAGAGTAATGTCTAGAGTTGCCAAAAAACCGATCGAATTACCCAGCGGCGTTGACGTCTCGGTCAACGGCGCCCTGGTGACCGTCAAGGGTGCCAAGGGCAGCCTGCAGCAGTCGCTGCACGCGCTGGTGGAGATGACCCAGGACGGCAAGACCCTGACCTTTGCAGCGCGCAAAGAGGCGCCCGGTGCCTGGGCGCAGGCCGGCACGGCGCGCGCGTTGGTCAACAATCTGATCACCGGTGTCAGCACGGGATTCGAACGCAAGCTCGAGTTGATCGGCGTCGGATACCGCGCCCAGGCGCAGGGAAAGAATCTCAATCTGACGCTCGGGTTTTCGCATCCGGTCGTGTATGCCGTCCCCGAGGGGATCAGCATCGAGACGCCGACGCCGACCGAGATCGTGGTCCGCGGTAGCGATAAGCAGAAGGTTGGCCAGGTCGCGGCAGACATCCGTTCCTATCGTCCGCCGGAGCCGTACAAGGGCAAGGGCGTGAAGTACTCCGACGAGAAGGTTGCCCGGAAGGAAGCGAAGAAGAAGTAAGTCTTCGCGCAGTATCGAATTGAGTAGTCCGCAGACCGGCGAATCGTCGTCCGGCTCCGGAATCGGCCAGGCACTAAGGTGGCAGTTATGGACAAGAAAATTGAGCGTTTGCGTCGTGCGCGAAAGACCCGGGCGCGGATACATCAGGTCGGTAGTTTCCGCCTCTGCATATTCCGCACACCGCGTCATATCTATGCGCAAGTCATTGCGCCGAACGGCAGCGAAGTGGTTGCAGCCGCCTCCACGGTTGAGAAGGCGCTGCGCGGCAGCCTGCCCTATACCGGCAATGCGGACGCTGCAGGGGCGGTAGGCAAGCTGATTGCCGAAAAGGCCAAGGCGGCCGGAGTGACCAAGGTGGCCTTCGATCGTTCGGGATTCAAGTATCACGGTCGTGTGAAGGCGTTGGCGGATGCCGCCCGCGAAGCCGGCCTCCAATTCTAAGGGTAAGTGAATCATGTCGAATGTTGACACCCAGGCCCAAGGCGACGGCCTCCTCGAAAAACTGGTTTCGGTGAACCGTGTAGCCAAAGTGGTCAAAGGCGGGCGCCAGTTCGGCTTTGCCGCGCTGACCGTGGTCGGTGATGGTCGCGGCCGGGTCGGGTTCGGCACGGGCAAGGCGCGCGAAGTCCCGGTCGCCATTCAGAAGGCGATGGACAGCGCCCGCCGCAACATGCGTTCGATCAATCTGCGCGAAGGTACGTTGCAGTACGCGATAACCGGTATCCACGGCGCAGCCAAGGTGCATATGCAGCCGGCCTCCGAGGGCACCGGCATCATCGCCGGCGGCGCGATGCGCGCCGTGTTCGAAGTGCTCGGCGTGAAGGACGTGCTTGCCAAGTGCATCGGCTCGCCGAATCCGATCAATGTCGTGCGGGCGACGGTTTCCGGGCTGGAGCAGATGCGCTCTCCGGAACAGATGGCCAGCAAGCGCGGCAAATCCGTGAAAGAGATTCTGGGGTAAGTCATGGCCGATCAGAAAAAACTCAAGGTTACGTTGGTTCGCAGCCTCAGCAAGCGTGTGCGTTCCCACAAGGCGACGGTCGCCGGCCTGGGGCTGCGGCGCATGCACCATAGCGTCGAGGTCATCGACACGCCGGAAGTGCGCGGAATGATCAACAAGGTTTCCTACATGCTGCAGGTCGAGGAAGTTTGAGATGCGATTGAACACCATCAAGCCGGCAGCGGGCAGCAAGCAGTCGCCGAAGCGCGTCGGGCGCGGTATCGGCTCCGGCCTCGGCAAGACCTGCGGGCTCGGTCATAAGGGCCAGACGTCTCGTGCCGGTGGTTTCCACAGGGTTGGCTTCGAGGGCGGCCAGATGCCGCTGCAGCGTCGCTTGCCGAAGGTCGGTTTTACTTCGCGGATCGGTCGCACGCGCGCCGAGGTCCGTTTGAGCGAACTGGCCGCGGTCGAGGGCGACGTGATCGATCTGCTGGCGCTGAAGGCGGCCAAGGTCGTCCCGCAGGAGACGGAGCTGGCCAAAGTCATTCTGTCCGGCGCGATCGCCAAGGCCGTGACGCTGAAAGGCGTCGGGGTGACCAAGGGCGCACGCGCGGCGATCGAGGCAGCGGGCGGCAAGGTCGAAGATTAAGTGGCAAGTCCCGGTTCAACCCTTGCAGGAACCGTAGGCGACCTGGGCAAACTCAAAGAGCTGCGCCAACGCCTGTTGTTCGTGCTGGGCGCGCTGATGGTGTTCCGTCTCGGTACGTTTATTCCGATACCGGGCATCGATCCCAACGTCCTGGCCGGGCTCGCCGAGCAGCAGCGCGGCACCATTCTCGACATGTTCAACATGTTTTCGGGTGGCGCCTTGGAGCGGCTTTCGATGTTCGCGCTGGGGATCATGCCGTACATTTCGGCGTCGATCATCATCCAGCTGCTGACCTTGACCGTGCCGACGCTGGAACGGTTGAAGAAGGAAGGCGAGGCGGGTCGGCGCAAGATCACGCAGTACACGCGCTATGGCACGGTCGGCCTGGCGACGCTGCAGGCGATCGGTATCGCCGTAGGCCTGCAAGGGCAGTCCATGGGCGGCAGCCCGCTGGTCATCGTGAGCGGCTCCGGATTTCTGTTGACGACCGTGGTCACGCTGGTCACCGGGACGATGTTCCTGATGTGGCTGGGCGAACAGATCACCGAGCGCGGCGTGGGCAACGGCATTTCGATCATCATCTTCGCCGGTATCGTCGCCGGCCTGCCGTCGGCGATCGGCGGCACGCTGGAACTGGCGCGGACCGGCGAATTGAATGTGCTGATGGTGCTGTTTCTGTTTGCGCTGGCGCTGGCGGTGACCGCCTTTGTGGTCTTCGTTGAACGCGGGCAGCGGCGGATTACGGTCAACTATGCGCGCCGGCAGCAGGGGCGCAAGGTGTACGCGGCGCAGAGCACGCACCTGCCGTTGAAGCTGAATATGGCGGGCGTGATTCCGCCCATTTTCGCCTCCAGCATCATCCTGTTTCCGGCCACGCTGGGTAGCTGGTTCGGGCAGACCGAGGGCCTCGGGTGGTTGGGCGATGTCGCGTCGACCTTGTCGCCGGGGCAACCGCTGTACGTGATGTTCTATGCGGTTGCGATTATATTTTTCTGCTTCTTCTATACCGCGCTGGTGTTCAACTCGCGGGAGACGGCAGACAACCTGAAGAAATCCGGTGCGTTCATCCCGGGTATCCGGCCAGGCGAGCAGACCGCGCGCTATGTCGACGGCGTGATGACGCGCTTGACCTTGGCGGGCGCCATTTACATCACTGCCGTGTGCCTGCTGCCGGAGTTTTTGATCCTGTACTGGAACGTGCCTTTTTACTTCGGCGGCACCTCGCTGCTGATTATTGTCATCGTGGTCATGGATTTCATGGCCCAGGTCCAGGCGCATCTGATGTCCCACCAGTACGAGGGACTGATGAAGAAGGCCAACCTGAAGAGCCAGGGCAAGGCGGGGTTGTTGCGCTAAGAACGTCAGGCGGCATCGCGGTTGCGCTGGGCGCCTGGAAATTTACCGGTTCACTATTTGGGTGTAGTCATGAAAGTACGCGCGTCCGTCAAAAAGATCTGTCGGAATTGCAAGATCGTCCGCCGCAAGGGCGTGGTACGGGTGATCTGCTCGGATGCCCGCCACAAGCAGAGGCAGGGCTGACCGGCAGTGTCTGTCCGCCATCTATCCGGTCCGGCTGGATAGTGGTGTGACCTTGTTTGGTAATTGATTTTTTTCGACCCGCGGGATACCCTTGCGCGTTTCCCGGTCGCGGGTTGTCGAGAGATTGTGTTAGGAGAGCCTGAATGGCCCGTATTGCTGGCATCAACATCCCGGTGAACAAGCATGCCGTCATCGCATTGACCGCGATCTACGGCATCGGCCGCACCCGCGCGCAGCAGATCTGCGCGGCCGTCGGCATCCAGCCCGACCGGAAGATCAAGGACTTGGCCGAAGGTGAGGTCGAGGCGTTGCGTACCGAGGTGGGCAAATTCACGGTCGAGGGCGACCTGCGCCGCACCGTGTCCATGAGCATCAAGCGGTTGATGGACCTGGGTTGCTATCGCGGCCTGCGGCACCGCCGTGGCCTGCCGATGCGCGGTCAGCGGACCCGCACCAACGCCCGCACCCGGAAGGGTCCGCGGCGTCCGATCCGCAAGTAATCCGACCTATTGTGAAGCCGCCGGGTTCGCCCGGCACCCAAGCGAGACTAGGAATTTATGGCTAAACCGGCCCCCCGCACCAAGAAGAAGGTCAAGAAGAACGTGGTCGACGGCGTCGTCCACGTGCACGCTTCCTTCAACAACACCATCATTACCATCACCGACCGTCAGGGCAACGCGTTGTCCTGGGCGACCTCCGGCGGCTCCGGTTTCCGTGGCTCGCGCAAGAGCACGCCGTTCGCCGCGCAGGTTGCGGCCGAGCGCGCGGGACGCGCGGCGCAAGAATTCGGCATGAAGAATGTCGAGGTCATGGTGAAGGGTCCGGGGCCCGGCCGCGATTCCGCCGTGCGTGCGCTGCACAATGTCGGGTTCAAGGTCACCAACATTCAGGATGTGACGCCGATCCCGCACAACGGCTGCCGTCCCCCCAAGAAGCGCCGGGTGTAATGCGCTTCGTATTTAAGGCGCGCCGTGTGTAAGGCGCTTGGTATTTGCTGAGGCGCGCCGCGTGTAAGGCGCTTCGAATTTAAGGCGCGTCGCGTTTAACGCCCCAAGATTTTAGTCGGAGTCGATATGGCCAAATATACTGGTTCCAAGTGCCGCCAGTGCCGCCGCGAAGGCGGCAAACTGTTCCTCAAGGGTGAGAAGTGCTTCACCAGCAAGTGCCCGGTCGAGAACCGCCCGTTCCCGCCGGGTCAGCATGGTCAGCGCCGCACCCGGCTGTCGGACTATGCCCTGCAGTTGCGCGAAAAGCAGAAGCTTCGCCGCATCTACGGCATCCTGGAGAACCAGTTCCACAAGTACTACGTGGAGGCGGCCCGGCGCCGTGGTTCCACCGGCGAAAATCTGCTGCAGCTGCTGGAATGTCGACTCGACAACGTGGTCTACCGGATGGGCTTTGCAGCCTCCCGCTCCGAGGCGCGCCAGCTGGTGCGTCACAATGCGGTGACCGTCAACGGCGCCAAGCTGAACATTCCGTCGGCGCAGGTCAGCCCCAGCGACGTGATCGCCGTGGCCGAGAAGGCGCGCAATCAGCTGCGTATCCAGAGTGCGGCCGAAGTCGCGCAGCAGCGTGGCATATCCGACTGGATCGACGTGGATGCCAAGAAGCTGGAAGGCGTATTCAAATCCCGCCCCGAGCGCAGCGAGTTGCCGCCGGAAATCAACGAGCAGCTAGTCGTGGAGCTGTACTCCAAGTAAGCGTCTAGGAGAGAGGACTTTCCATGCAGGGCAAGGTTAACGAATTTCTGAAACCGCGCATCGTCGATATACAGACGGTCAATGATCGGCATGCGAAGGTTACGATCGAGCCGCTGGAGCGCGGCTTTGGTCATACGCTGGGCAACGCCCTACGTCGCATTCTGCTGTCGTCGATGCCCGGCGCTGCCGTGGTGAACGTCGAGATCGACGGCGTGTTGCACGAATACTCGACCGTCGAAGGCGTGCAAGAAGACGTTATCGACATCATGCTCAATTTGAAAGGCTTGGCCATCCGTATGCACGCCCGTGACGAGGCGACGCTGGTCCTGAAGAAGAAGGGACCTGGCGTGGTCACCGCCGGCGACATTGCGTTGGACCATGACGTCGAGATCGTGAACAAGGACCATGTCATCGCCAACCTGACCAAGGCGGGCGACCTGAGCATGAATCTGAAGGTCGCCAAGGGCCGCGGCTATCAGCCGGCGACCCAGCGCGATGGTGGCGAGGATAGTGACCGTCCGATCGGTAGTCTGCAGTTGGATGCTTCGTTCAGCCCGGTCAGCAAGGTGACCTATGCGGTCGACCGCGCCCGTGTCGAACAGCGTACCGACCTGGACAAGCTGGTTATCGATATCGAGACCAACGGCACTATCGATCCGGAAGAGGCGGTGCGCCGCGCGGCGACCATCCTCCAGGAACAGTTGTCGGTGTTCGTCGATTTGCAGGGCAAGGAAGTCGAGCATGTGGAATCCCGTGCGACCGACATCGATCCGATCCTGCTGCGTCCCGTCGACGATCTGGAACTGACCGTACGTTCGGCGAACTGCCTGAAGGCCGAGAGCATCTATTTCATCGGCGACCTGATCCAGCGCACCGAGGTCGAGCTGCTCAAGGCCCCGAACCTGGGCAAGAAGTCGCTCACCGAGATCAAAGACGTGCTGGCTTCGCACGGCTTGTCGCTCGGCATGCGCCTCGATAACTGGCCGCCGGCCGGTCTGAAAGACAAAGAGAAGGTCAGCGCTTAAACTACAGGTGCTAGTTGCTAGGACCGGGGGAAAACCTTCTCCCTGGGTCCGCCTAGAACCTAGCACCTAGAACCTAGTACCTGGGGTATAACCATGCGTCACCGCAATTCCGGACGGCAACTGAGCCGCAACAGCAGTCATCGCAAGGCCATGATGCGCAATCTGGCCACGTCCCTGCTGAACCACGAAGTGATCAAGACGACCGTGCCCAAGGCGAAGGAATTGCGCCGCGTCGCCGAGCCGTTGATCACGCTGGCCAAGATCGACAACGTGCACAAGCGTCGTCTCGCCTTCGCGCGGCTGCGTGATCGCGATGTGGTCACGAAATTGTTCAATGAACTGGGCCCGCGTTACAAAGAGCGTCCCGGTGGTTACATGCGTATCCTGAAGATGGGCTTCCGCCCAGGCGATAATGCGCCCATGGCGCTCGTCGAGCTGGTCGATCGCCCGGAGCCGGCTGCCGAAGCCGCAGCGGAATAGACGCCGCGGGGCGTGATCTGAAAGGCCGGGCAATGCCCGGCCTTTTCGTTTGTGGGTTTCCGGAAGAAAAGCGAACTTTAACCGCGAAGGACGCGAAGGCGCGCAAAGG
>JBAYTM010000086.1:0-7604 GCA_041675685.1 Thiohalobacteraceae bacterium | reverse complement strand
TTCATCGCACCGCTGGTGCCGATCGGCCTCGGCGCCGGACGCATCGGCAATTTCATCAACGGCGAGCTCTGGGGGCGCGTCTCCGATGTCCCCTGGGCGATGCAGTTGCCCTGCGCGCGCTTCTGGGAATACTGCGGCGGCAGCATGGAGGGTTACAGCGCGCCGCGCCATCCTTCGATGCTTTACGAGGCGTTGTTGGAGGGTCTCGTGCTGTTCCTGATTCTCTGGTTCTATTCGCGCAAGCCGCGTCCCGTCATGGCGGTCTCGGGCCTTTTTCTGCTCGGCTACGGCATATTCCGCTTCGGTGTGGAATTCGTGCGTGTCCCGGACGCGCACCTGGGTTACCTGGCGCTCGACTGGGTTACCATGGGCCAAGTGTTGTCGGCGCCGATGATCCTGTTCGGTGTGCTGTTGCTGTTTTTCAGCCGACGCAGCTAGGTTTCCCGCGCCAAGGCGCTGCGTGGCGCCAAGGCCTTTTTCAGAGTACTGCATGAAACAATATCTCGATCTCATGCGCCATGTGCGCGACCAGGGCGTGCGTAAAGAGGATCGCACCGGTACCGGCACGCTGAGCGTATTCGGTTATCAGATGCGCTTCGATCTCGCGCAGGGCTTTCCGGTGGTGACCACCAAGAAGTTGCATCTGCGCTCGATCATCCATGAACTGCTCTGGTTTCTGAAAGGCGACACCAATATTCGCTACCTGCGCGACAACGGCGTGAGCATCTGGGACGAATGGGCCGACGAAAACGGCGATCTCGGACCGGTCTACGGCTCGCAGTGGCGCTCCTGGCCGACGGCGGACGGACGTCACATCGACCAGATAACCCAGGTGCTGGAGCAGTTGCGCAACAACCCGGATTCGCGGCGCATTATCGTCAGTGCCTGGAATGTCGGCGAGATCGACAAGATGGCATTACCGCCTTGTCATGCCTTCTTCCAGTTTTATGTCGCCGAGGGCAAATTGTCCTGTCAGCTCTATCAGCGCAGCGCCGACATCTTTCTGGGCGTGCCGTTCAATATCGCCTCGTATGCGTTGCTGACCCGGATGGTTGCGCAGGTGGTCGGCCTGCGGCCCGGCGAATTCATACACACCCTCGGCGACGCACACCTCTATCTCAATCACCTCGAGCAGACCGATCTGCAATTGTCGCGCGAGCCCTTTGCGCTGCCGGAGCTGCGTCTCAATCCGGACGTACACGATCTGTTCGCGTTCCGCTTCGAGGACTTCGAACTGGTCGGCTATCAACACCACCCGCACATCAAAGCGCCGGTAGCTGTTTGAATCAGGGCCGAGGTGCTAGGTGCTAGGGCCGAGGAAAAAAAATCCAAATGCGACAGACCGGAATCCTTTCCTCGGCCCTAGCACCTAGACACTCGGCCCTTATTTTATGTTGTCAATAATCGTCGCTATGGATCGTAACCGTCTCATCGGGCGCGGCAACGCGTTGCCCTGGCGGCTGCCGGCGGATCTGAAACACTTCAAAGAGGTCACGCTGGGCAAGCCGGTCGTGATGGGACGCAAAACCTACGAGTCCATCGGCCGGCCTTTACCGGGACGGCACAACATCGTGATCAGCCGTAATCCGGCGTTCACGGCGCCCGGTTGCACCTCGGTGCACTCGGCCGACGCGGCGCTGCAGGCCGCCGGCGATGCGCCAGAGATCATGCTGATCGGTGGCGCTCAGTTGTACGCGGAACTTCTGCCCCGGGTACAACGCCTCTACCTCACCCGTATAGACGCGGCCTTCGAGGGCGATGCCTGGTTTCCCGAGCTCGATGCTCGCCAATGGCGGGAGATCCATCGTGTCGACCACGGCGCCGATGCAGCGAACGCCTTCGACTACAGTTTCGCGATCCTGGAACGTCGTGAACCGGTCGAGTGATCGCCCTCCGACCCGTCCGCGCGGGGTGCGCCGCCCGTCTTGATATTGCAAAGGGCGCCTGCCATGCTCCCCGCATGGCTAATGCCCCTCGTGATTTCGCTTGCTCGTTGTCGTCGCGTCGAAGGGTTCTCAAATCCTTGGCGGCCATGCTCGCCGTTGGCGCCAATCGATCGCTGTCGGCGGCTGTCGATACGATCCGCATCAATATCCCGGGTCCGCAGTTGATGCCGTTTTTCCCTGTCGAGTTGATTCCTCATCTAGGCATCGACCGCGATCTTGGCGCCAACCTCGGCATTCGCTATCACCCGACGGGCGTGCTTGCGCTGGAAGACCTGCTTAAAGGCAATGCGGACTTCGCCGGCGTCGGATTTCCGGTGTTGCCCAAATTCGTCAAGAAGGGACACGAGGTGAAGGCGATTGCGCGCCTGAGCAGCGGAGCGCCTCCTTACGCGATCATCGTCCGCAAGGAACTCGCGGCGGAGATCCCCGATATCGCGGCTTTGCGCGGCCGCACGCTGGGCGCTCCGATGGGCAGCGCTACCACCAAAACCTACCTGCAGTTGATCGCCGAACTCTGGTTGTCCGCGCACGGCGTGACACCCGACCAAGTGCGCTGGGCGCCGATTACGCAGACCTATGACGGTGTCTACGGCGCGATGGCGGGCGAGACCGTGGACGCCGTGTTCTGCGAAGAGCCCTGTTCGGCAGGCCTGGTGCGCGCCGGCATCGGGCAAGTCCTGGCGAGCCTCAATGACGCACGCAATCCGGTGCGGCTGGTCGGCCGAGGTCATCTGCGTGCCGTCATCGTGACGACGCCCGAGCGGATCCAGGCCCATCCAGAACGTGCATTTGCAATGGCACAGATGCTACAGCGCGTGCTCCGCTGGTCCAGTAT
This sequence comes from Thiohalobacteraceae bacterium, assembly GCA_041675685.1. Classification (GTDB taxonomy): domain Bacteria; phylum Pseudomonadota; class Gammaproteobacteria; order Thiohalobacterales; family Thiohalobacteraceae; genus JAHJQQ01. Next base: position 4,823 of record JBAYTM010000086.1, on the reverse strand, counting down.
GGCGGCGCCGGAAGAGCTGGTCGGCCAGTTGCGGATCAAGGACGCCAATCAACGCGCGGATATCCTGGCTACCCTGAAGCGCCTTCCCTGGCCCTACAGCAAAGACGGCGATTTTCTGCAGGCCGAGATCGATGCCACGCGGGAATTCATGCGCGTGGTCGGTATTGCGCTTCCCGGCAATGCCGACATCGTCAGTTTGATCGACGACCGCTGGGTAAGGGCCGACTGAGTTGAAACGCGGCACGTCCGGGTGGTACAAGCTGCGCCAGCGACTGCACGCACTGCGTGGACAGGCGGTGGTCCGGATCTTTTCCGTCATGCTGATCGCAGTGCTGGGGACGCTCGCGATCGGTGTCAACGGCTACAACGCCTTCTGCGAACGCGAAACGCGGCAGAAGCACCAGTCGCTCAAGAGTCATTTTGGCGAGCAGCTGAAGCGCACCGATTACGCCTGGAGCAGCGCAGCGGGACAGGTTCGTGCGCAGCTCGAGTTCGCGCGGCTTCTGGAGCAGCAGGACGCCCGACGTTGGCCCAAACTCACCGCCTTCCTCAATGCCCAGCGCATATTTGTCGAGTTCCCGACCCTGCTGGTATTGGATCGATCTGGCGAGATCCTGTTTCGCTACGGGGCGATTGCGCACACCCTGGAGGTCGAGGCGATGCGCGGCGCCGAGTGGCACTTTTCATCCCCGCTTGGCGAATTGTATCGAGTCTTCCACGAGCCCGTGTGGCTGGGCGCACAGGGGCAGGGACAGCTGATACTGCTGAAGCCGCTCGACAATGCCGCGCTGCAGCGCATGGTGATACCGGAGTACATGCTGGCCGCGCGTTGGCAGGGCAGTCAAGTTGCCGCGTCACGCAGCGATTACCCGCCGCGGCTCGCCGACAACGAGAGACTGGTCGTGGCAACGGGAGAGCAGCGCTGGGTGCAGGCCCGGATCGCCTGGCCGGGTCGCGCGGCGGGGCGTCCTGTTCTGCTCGCCTATCGCGAGTTGCACGATATTCTGCCGTTTGCGAACTTTCTGTATTGGTTGCTTGGCGCCATTGGCTTCATCGCGTTGCTGCTGTGGCTGGTATTGGCGCGCTGGCTGTCCGGGACGGTGCGTCGTCTGGAGGCCGTCGATCATGCGCTGGATGCCTATGCGGACCAGGCGCCGCGCGAATCGGTCGAGCGCCATCTAGTTGCGGCACGGTGGCGTCAGGATGAAATCAATAATCTCGCCGACGGGATCATGGCGTTGACACGCGCCGTCGATGCGCGCCAGCGCGAGCAGACGACCTATCTGGAAACCCTGGCGCTGCTCGAAGAGGCGGTGCTGGAACTCACCTGCGAAGGCCGGATTCTCCGCGCCAGCCCCGGTTGGAACAAGCTGGCCGACTGCGACGATGCGGTAGGCCGCAACCTGTTGGAATTCATTCATCCGGACGACCTCGGTGTCCTGAGCGCGCAATGCTCCCTGTTGCTGGGCGGCGAAAAAGACTATTTGCTTTTCCGCCTGCGTTTGAAGAGCGGACATCCGGCACACGAATCCTGGATCGAGTGCCGCTTCCTGGGCTTCCGCGACGAGCACGGTGTCGTCCAGGGTGTCCGGGGCGTCATGCGGGATATCACCCAGGCTTATCTGCACGAGAAACAGGTCAGCCATATAGCGCTGCACGACGCCCTGACCGGGCTGCCGAACCGCGTATTGCTGGAGGATCGGCTGAAGGTGGCCTTGCGCCTGGCCGAACGCAGCGGCCACCACGTCTGCGTCTGCTTCATCGACATCGACCATTTCAAAACCGTCAACGACACGCTCGGCCACAAGGCCGGCGATCGGCTGCTGGTGGCGTTCGCAGAGCGATTACGCAGCGCGCTGCGCTCGGGCGATACGCTGGCGCGTTGGGGTGGCGATGAATTCGTGTTGCTGCTGCCCGGGATGCAAAGCGAACAGGATATCCACGAAGTGACCGATAAGATCGGCGCCGTGATCCAGCAGCCGCTATTGCTCGACGGTGTGGAAATGCGCGTTACCTTCAGTCTGGGTGCGGCGATTTATCCGGACGATGGCGACGACGGCGAATTGCTGTTCTCGCAGGCCGACCGCGCAATGTTCCATGCCAAAGCCCAGGGTCGCAACCAGGTCTGCTATTTCGGCGATATGAGCTCCAAGGGCGCCGGGAAACGTGAACTCTATATCCGGAATCGGCTCGCCGGCGCCATCGATACCGGCAGCATTCAGGCCTGGTTCCAGCCGATCCTCTGCGCGCGCACCGGTGTCTGCATGGGCGCGGAGGTGCTGGCGCGCTGGCATGACGCGGAGCTCGGTTGGATTCCACCCGCGACCTTTATTCCGATTGCCGAGAATGTCGGCCTGATCCGTGAACTCGGCCGGCAGGTCTGGTTGGCGAGCGTCGCTATGCAGACGCAGTGCCGCGCGGATGGCTGGCGGCTGCGTTTTGCGGTCAACGTATCCAAACGTCAACTATTCATGCCGTCCTTCGCGGGACAGGCCCTGGCCGATCTGGCATCGCATGGGATCAGCCCCGGCGAAGTGGCCTGGGAAGTGACCGAAAGCGTTGCGCTGCGCGACGTGGAACACGCCACCGAACGGCTGCAGGAACTCAAGAAGGCCGGTTTCACCATTGCCATCGACGACTTCGGTACCGGTTATTCGTCGTTGTCACAACTGCACGAGATCCATGCCGACGAACTGAAGATCGACATTTCCTTCGTGCGGCGTATTCAGGAGCCGGCCGGCCTCAGTCTGGTGCAGGCGATCATAAAGATTGCCAACGCGCTGCAGTTGAAGACAGTCGCGGAGGGCGTGGAAGACGCTGCCACTGCCGAAATCCTGCGCGGCCTGGGTGTCGATTACCTGCAAGGCTACCATTTCGCCAGGCCGATGCCGGGCGAGGCCTTCGTTGCGTGGCTTGGTGCGCCGGGTGTCGCTACGCAAGCAACGCCTTGAGGTGCGCGACGACACAGCGCCCAAGCGCATGCGGTTCGTAACCGCCTTCGAGCATCGACAGAACACGCCCCTGCGCATGGCGGTCGGCGATACCGCGCAGCACACCGGTCAGCCAGCCGTAATCGGCCTCCAGCAGACGCCAATCACCGAGATCATCCTCTGCGTGGCCGTCGAAACCCGCGGAAATCAACAGCAGTTGCGGCGCGAAGGCGGTCAGCGCCGGTAGCCAGTGGCTCTCGACCGCGGCACTCAGTGCGGCACCGTCCGCGCCGGCGGGGAGCGGTACTTTGACGATGTGCGGGTGGGTTCCCGCCGGTAAGCTTTCGGCCTCCGCGTGCGGATAGGATTCCGGCTGGTACAAGGAGCAGAACAGCACGCGCGGGTCGGGGGCGAAGATCTGTTCGGTCCCGTTGCCGTAGTGTACGTCGAAGTCGACGATGGCCACCCGGCCCAGGCCGTGCGCTTCCAGGGCATGCGCGGCCGCGACGGCGGCATTGTTGAACAGGCAGCCGCCCATGGCGCGTCCGCGTTCGGCGTGATGTCCGGGCGGGCGCACGCCGCAGAACACCGCCTGTGCGCTGCCGTCGAGCAGCAGGTCGACGCCGAGTATTCCGGCGCCCGCGGCGCGTCGTGCAGCGATCAGGGAATCCGGGCAGAGCGCCGTGTCGGCGTCCAGCCAATGCAGTCCGGCGCGCGGTGTCGCCGCGGCAAGGCGTTGCAGGTGTTCGGGGCTGTGCACCCGCAACAGCTGGGCGTCGGTCGCCGGCGGCGCATCGAGGCGCCGCAACGCCAATTCGAGGCGCGATGCGCGCAACGCGTCTTCGATGGCCCACAGGCGTTTCGCCGATTCCGGATGGACCGAGCCCGTAGCGTGCGTCAGACAGTCGGGGTGCGAGATATAGGCGATCGTCATGAGCGGTTCAAGTTCTCGGGGTCAATGGCAAGTGACCTGTCTGGCGGGGTCCTGCCGGCGCCTTTCGGTCGCGGTCGGGCCAATGCGAAATCGCATTGAGGATGGTATGCGGCTACGCGCAACATCATCCTAGCAGGCTCATGAGAAGCGCGCTGAGCGACGCATCGCGGCGCTGGAGGCGCGCTTAAAATGCCCGTGTATTCACGAATGCGCTGCGCCTTTCCGCCCGTTTCCGCCTGGCGCTGCATTCCCTGATCACGTTTTTCAATGGCCTGCTGACCGACGCGTCGTATTGCAGCGCGCCTGTTCGCGCTCTTTCGATTGCGATGACCGCTGCAGGCTCGGCCGGTCGACTTAGCGAACGCCATCCCGCTGGCGTAGACTCGCGTATGATCATCTTGATCGGCACACACTTGGGCCGCACGGGCGTGAGATCGAAAACGCGCACGGAGCCCGTTCGGTTCAGTGCAGCCTGAGAGTTCGACCGGCTTTTTTCAACGAGGAACCGTGCAGCATGGGTGCGCATTATCTGGATCGCTTGTTTCATCCCCGTGCCGTCGCCGTATTCGGCGCCAGCGAACGCCCCGGCTCGGTCGGCACGCTGGTGTTCGAAAACCTGTTGTCCGGTGGCTTCACCGGCCCGGTGTATCCCATCAATCCGAAGCACGAGACAGTCGCCGGACATACCTGTTATCCGACGATCGCTGCGGTCGGTGGCCCTGTCGATCTCGCCGTCATCGCGACCCCGGCGCACTCCATACCCGAGATACTGCGCGCCTGCGGCGAGCATGGCATGCATGCCGTCATCGTGCTCTCGGCCGGTTTCGAGGGGGCGGGCGGCCAGGATCTGCGCGCCTTGTTGTTGCAGGCGGCGCAACCGTACGGTATGCGCGTGCTCGGTCCCAACTGTCTGGGCATCATTCGGCCGAGCCTGGGATTGAATGCCACCTTCAGCAAAG
>JBAYTM010000085.1:0-7635 GCA_041675685.1 Thiohalobacteraceae bacterium | reverse complement strand
CAGATTCTGTGGGTCGGGTTGGACGAACTTTGGCCGGTGGCGCTGCTTTACGCTGCCGTACTCGCCTACTGGTGGTTGCGCCGTGCGCGGCTCAGTACTGTCGGTTTCTATCTCTTGTTCGCAGTCTGCGTGACGGCGTCCGTGCAACTGGTCGGAGTGTATTTGGTCTTCGCCAGTCTGATCGTTCCGGCGTTGGCCACGTACCCGCAGCGTGGGTCGATGCAACTGTGCCGGGGTTATGCCCTCGGTGCACTGGGCTACGCGTTGGGCTTGGTGCTATCCGCGCTTTACGATCTGCCTAGCGCGGCCGTGATTGTCTGGATGCTGGCATCCGTGAGCCTGGTGTTCGTGCTGACGAAACGCCGTATGCACTGATCCTTCTGCCACAGAAGAGGACGGCGCCAAATCCGTCACTGCGGATGCAGGGTTCCGAACTCGCCCAAGGCTTCTTGGATCTCCTGCAGGGTCGGCAACTCCGCCAGCATTGGCGCGTCGAACGCACCGCCGCAGTTGAGCGAGCGCACGTCCGGTTGACGATCGGAGTGAAGCCCGAACACATAGACGTACATGCGTCGACTTTCGCCGGCGCCCCAGAGGCCGAAACCGCCCAGTCCCGCGAGCTGCACGCCCGATTGCCCCATGACCACCTGATCCGAGCGCGTCCCGACCCTGGTTACGGCAAAGACGTCGGCTTCGACGCGGCGTGTCTGCTCCAGAAGCGTATTCACCTCCAGTTGGCAATGCGGCTGAAATTCATTGACGCCGCCCACCTGTCTGCCGCCCTGAAAATAGATGCGCGTGCGCCCCGACGGGATCTCGACCGCTTTGTACAGCTCGAAGCTGCCGCGTTGGATGGGAACCTGCGCGCCCGTTGAAGCATCCCGGATCACCATGGGTCCGCAGCCATAAAGCGCAACGACGAACAGCGACACTGCCGCGTAGAGAGGAAATATATGAGACATGGACGCTCTCAGAATCGGAAAACGCAGGATCGAAGTATAGCCCGGGATACGCGGACCATGACGATGGTGCGTGTCCGCTCGCCGATGCACGGCGGGCGCCAGGGACGTTGAAAAAACGCAATGCCGCTGAAGAACGCCGGGTATAAAAGTCCGAAAACGTTTACTGAATGGATGCCGACGGTGCAGGCGCGATGGTTTCCACTGAACAAGGCGTTTAAGCGCAGCCGGTCGCCTGCGTCGGATGCCCGGCAGCGATAACAACGGAGGAGTCCGCATGCAGATCCAGATGTCCGTCACCAATACCGCTGTCCTTCTAGCGTGGCTCGCCGCGACTCCGGTACGGGCGGGCTACGAGCCGCCCGAGAGATTCGGCATGCCGAAGGGGTCCGATCCGGGTCACGAGACCTATCTTCCGGTGGTCGTCGACGCCGATCCTGCGTCCGTCGTCAAAAAGGACAAGGAAGACAAACCAAAAGTCATGCAGGCCCAGAAAGAGTTGCTGGAACAGCGTTACGATCTCAGCTCACGTCCCTCGGATCTGATGATGTCCGGCGACCGCAAGGCAGTGCAGGAGGGCGTGCGCGTCCGTCTTCCGGACGGTGTGACCTGGGACGATCTCGCGGCGATGACGCCGGATGAAATTCGTTCAAAGGGCGTTTTCCCTGAAGGCTTTCTGCCGCTGCCGCATGCCAAGCACAAGACCGGCGGACAGGTGTTTCCCGAGAATCAGATCGAACGCATACGCGAGCTGGAGGAGCGTTCGCTGGAACGCTTCGACGTAGAGTTCGATCTGCCCGATCATCTGACGCCGGAGTTTCCCCCACCGATCTTTCTGACCACGCGCCCGGACCTCGGTGATGTCTCGCAAGGCAAACTGCTGTCGATCGACAACTACTATGAAATCATGCACGGGCTCATCACCCCCGTACAAATGGAAGGACTGCGGCTGTTGTTGACGCCTTTCCCGCAACAACAGTTCAATCAGACCGAGGACCGCAAGGTCGAGCGGCCCAGTTTCGGGGTCAGCTGTCTCGACTGTCATTCCAATGGTCACACCAATGCGGCGTTCCACCTCAATCCCGACAATCGACCGCATGCGGCCCGTTTCCGTATCGATACGGTCAGCCTGCGGGGTCTGTTCAACCAGCAGATACACGGATCGAAACGCAGTCTGCGTTCGGTCGAGGATTTCACCGAGTTCGAGCAGCGCACGGCGTATTTCGATGGCGACCAAGTCACGGCGGCGAAGAAGGGCGTGCACCTGCCCGATCGTGCCAGCCAAGTCGCAATGATGGCGCAGATGCAGAATATGTTCGACTTTCCGCCGGCGCCGAAGCTGACCGTCGTCGGCAAGCTCGATCCGGATAAGGCGTCCGACATAGAGCTCGCCGGTGAGGCGCTGTTCCATGGCAAGGCGCAATGCGCGACGTGCCATACGCCGCCGTTCTTTCTCGACGACCGTATGCACGATCTGAAGGTCGAGCGCTTTTACGAACCGCAGACCATAAACGATCAGTTCATACACGCCGAAGGGCCGATCAAGACCTTCACCCTGCGTGGCATCAAAGACTCGCCGCCCTACCTGCACGACGGCCGCCTGCTGACGCTGGAAGACACGGTCGAGTTCTTCAGTCTGGTGTTGGGGCTGCAGCTGGACGCGAACGAGAAGCAGGCGTTGACCGCCTATATGAGGACGCTATGAACGCCTGGAAGTCTTACGCGATAGCGGGCGCCTGCATAGCAACCGCCGGTTGCACCGACAGTCCACCCGAGGTGACGCCCGCGGGGGCCGAGGAGTCGACGAAGACCCGCGTGCTGGAAGCGGGTGCCAAGCTGTTGCAAACCGATGCGTCGCTTGGTCCGATGGACGTATATCTGGTTGGATTCCATCCGATGAAAGACGACCCGTCGCATCAGATGGAGGCGCATCACTTCTGCAATCAGGTCAATGAAGACTTCGCGCAATGTGCGCTGTTCGACGGCAATACCCGTGACGCCAATCTCAACGGCATCGAATACATCATCTCGGAGCGGCTGTTCGAGTCCTTGCCTGCTGAAGAGCGCCAGTACTGGCATCCACACAACTACGAGATCCTGTCCGGACAACTGGTCGCACCCAATATTCCGCAAGCCGCCGAGATCGAACTGATGAAGGGCAAGATGAACAGCTACGGCAAGACCTGGCACCTCTGGAATACCGGGAGCGCCGGCATGGACGGAGACGAACTGCCGCTGGGAGACCCGCGACTGGCGTGGTCGTTCAATCGTGACGGCGAGGCGCAGCCGGGATTGGTCGAGGAGCGGGACAGCCGCATGGGAATAAACTCGCAGGAGAAGCGCAGTGAGCGGGCGGAACTGGTCGGTCAGGCGCGGCCGCAAGCCGGCGTCGATGCACTGAAAGGCCGATTCCCGCGACCCGCGAAGGATCTTGCCGGCGTGGCGGACAAGGCCGCAGCGGAGGATGCGGAGGAGGCTACGCCTGCAACGCCGCCAGCTGATCCGCCTGGTACTCCTGAATGAGCGGCTCGATCACCTCGTCGAGGTTGCCCTCCAGGATGTTCTCGAGTTTGTAGAGCGTCAGGTTGATGCGGTGATCGGTGAGCCGTCCCTGCGGAAAATTATAGGTGCGTATGCGCTCGGAGCGGTCCCCGGAACCGACCAGTTTCCGGCGCGTCTGTGCCTGTTCGGCATCCTGCTTTTCGCGTTCGGCGGCCAGCATGCGTGCGGCCAGGAGCGACATCGCGCGCGCGCGGTTCTTGTGTTGCGAACGCTCGTCCTGGCACTCGACCACGATCCCGGTCGGCAGGTGGGTGATGCGGATGGCGGAATCGGTTTTGTTGATGTGCTGGCCACCGGCGCCGGACGCGCGGTAGGTGTCCACTTTCAGGTCGGCGGGATTGATGTCCACCGCTTCGACTTCCTCGACCTCGGGCATGATGGCCACGGTTGCCGCCGAGGTGTGGATGCGTCCCTGGGATTCCGTTTCGGGCACCCGCTGTACGCGATGCGCGCCGGACTCGAACTTCAGTCGCGAATAGGCGCCCTGACCGACGATGCGGGCGATGACCTCTTTATAGCCGCCATGTTCGCCGGGGCTCTCGCTCATGACCTCGATCTGCCAGCGGCGCAATTCCGCGTAGCGCGAATACATGCGGAACAGATCCCCCGCGAAAATGGCCGCCTCGTCGCCGCCGGTCCCGGCTCGGATCTCCAAAAAGATGTTGCTGTTGTCGAACGGGTCGGTCGGCAGCAACAACCTCTGCAGATCCAGCTCCAGCTGCTCGCAGCGCGTGCGTGCGGCCGCCAGTTCGTCCTGCGCCATGGCGCGCATCTCCGGGTCCGGATCTTTGAGCATCAGTTCCGCCGCCGCGAGCTCCTGCTGCCCGCGGCGATAATCGCGGAAGCAATGCACTACCGGCTCCAGTTCGGAATACTCGATCGACAGCGTGCGGAACTTGTTCTGGTTGCCGATGACGTCCGGGCTCGACAACAGCATGCCGACTTCCTCGAAGCGATCGGTCAGCGATTCCAGTTTATTGCGGATCGAGTCTTTCACGGGGTCCTGAGGTCACGGATGAGATATGCACGTCGCGTTGCGGGCGATCGCGGGATCATACGTCGGTGTTTTTTAATCCGAGCAGTTCGCGCGCCGCCCGGATGAGCTCCGCGCGGCCCTCGTAACCGGCTTGGCGCAGATTCACGCTGAGCGTATGCGCCAATTTGTTGGCCAAGGTATGCGCCAGGAACTGCAGCGCCTTGTCCGGCTCTTTGCCCTGGGAAAGCAACAGACGCGCCTTGTCCAGCACCTCGTCGCGCGTGGCGTCGGCCTGGGCGCGGAAATCGCGAATGGTCGCGACCGCATCCAGGGAGCGCAGCCAGCCGGTAAAGTGCACGCATTGCACATCGACGATCTCTTCGGCCTGCTCGGCGGCGGCCTGCCGCGATTTGAGGTTCTCCTGGATGACCTCCTGCAAATCGTCGACCGTATAGAGATAAATGTCCTCCAGTTCGGCGACCTCCGCCTCGATGTCGCGCGGCACGGCGATGTCGACCATGAAGATGGGCCGATGCTTGCGTTTTTTGAGCGCGCGCTCGACGGCCCCCTTGCCGAGAATGGGCAGCGGGCTGGCGGTCGAGGAGATGACGATGTCGGCCTCGATCAGGTGCGCGGGCATCTCGGCAAGCGCAATCGCGTAGCCGTCGAACTGAGCGGCCAGCGTATGGGCGCGTTCCGCGGTGCGGTTGGCGACGATGAGGCGGCCGATGTTGTGATCGGCAAGATGGCGCGCGGCGAGCTCTATGGTCTCTCCCGCACCGATCAGGAGTGCGGTCTGCTTGTCCAGGTCGCCGAAGATCTGCCGCGCCAGACTCACCGCCGCGAAAGCGACGGATACCGGGCTGGCGCCGATCGCTGTATCGGTGCGGATCTGTTTGGCGACACTGAAGGTGTGTTGGAACAGCTTGCTGAGCTGTGTGTCCAACGTGCCCGCGTCGACGGCGCTCTGGTAGGCGCTTTTCATCTGGCCGAGGATCTGTGGTTCACCGAGGATCATGGAGTCCAGCCCCGCGGCGACGCGGAACATATGCCGTACCGCTTCCTGATCGGGATAAATATAGAGGTAGGGGCCGAGTTGGTCCGGGGGCAGATGATGATGCGTGCAGAGCCAGTCGACCAGCGCCTCGGCATCGCCACCAGTAACACCGCAATAGATCTCCGTGCGGTTACAGGTCGACAGGATCGCCGCCGAACGCACCTGCGGAAGCTGCTGCAACTCGTTCAGCGCCGTTGGCAGACGCTCGGCAGGAAACGCCACGCGTTCGCGGATGTCCACCGGCGCAGTGCGATGATTTATGCCTAGGGCGATCAGGGACATGAAAGGGGAGCGGCTGGAATGAACCGGAAATTCTGCGGGATGCAGGAGGTGAATACAAGCGAACCCCTCGGACTGACTGGGTTTCCCCGCTCGCGATCCGCGCAATGCCGGCGCTCGCCCCAGCCTTCTTTGCTGCCTTGCCCGGCATCCGACGCGGCGCAATGCGCCTCTCAGCCCGTTTCCCGACCGCCTGTCGACCACAGGTTCTGGTTATCCGCCTCACAATCCGGGCTAGAATAGCGCACTCATTATATTCAAGGATCGGTCCGGCGACCCGGCCGAGGTAGCGACTTCATGACGTTGTCAGTGCGGTTCCTTTTCGTTGCGCTTATTGCATCTCAGCTGCTGGCCTGTGGCGGCCTGACCGGGTTGTCCACCCGGACGCCCGGGACGGGCGCCAGTGCGCCGGAGGCGGTCGTGGTGCCGCCGCTGGCCGAAGACGAGACCGGGCTGAGCGGCGATCTTCTGTTCGACATCCTGCTGGGTGAAGTGGCCGGACAGCGTGAGCAGCTGGAGGTGTCGGTCGAGCACTATCTCCGGGCCGCCGAGGTGTCTGACGATCCCAGGCTTGCCGAGCGCGCCCTGCGGATCGCCCTGTTCGCCAAGCAGGAAGACGCGGCGCTGACCGCGGCGCGCCGCTGGGTCGAACTTGCCCCGGAGAACCTGGAGGCGCGTCAGTCCCTGGGGGTGCTGGCGCTGCACGCCCAAGTCGCCGACGAGGCCTACGAGCAGTTCGAATACCTGCTCTCGGTCACCAAGGACGAGACGCACGCGTTTCAAGGCCTCACGGGGCTGTTGGCGCGCAGTGAGGACAAGGAACTGGCGCTGGCCATGATGGCGCGCTTGGTGGAGCAACACCCGCAGTCGGCGCAGGCGCATCTCGCCTATAGCCGCCTGGCATTGCTGGCCGACAAGCTCGACTTGGCGTTGCAGGAAGTCGGGCGGGCGCTGGAGCTGCAGCCGGGCGCGGTGGAGGCACTGATCCTGCGGGCCGGCGTGCGGGTCAAGGCCGGTCAGCCGGAAATCGCCGAGAAGGAGCTTCGCAACGCGTTGGCGGCGCAACCGCAGGATGTCGAGCTGCGTCTGGCGTTGGCGCGCCTGCTGCTCGACCTGCATGATCTCCCGGGCGCGGCCGAGCAGTTCGAGCAGGTCGTAAAGCTGCAACCGGACCATACCGACGCACTGTATTCGCTCGGCCTGCTGGCGATGGAGCAGCGTCAACTGAAATCCGCCGAAAGCTACTTCCGCAAGCTGATCGACACGGGCAAACGCGAACAGGAGGCGCGCTTCTACCTCGGCCGCGTGCTCGAACTGCGCGGCCGCCAGCAGGACGCGATGGATCAGTACGGCTTGGTGAACGAGGGCGAATACTGGCTGGAGGCGCAAACGCGCGCGGCCAGTGTGCGCGCGCAGCTCGGCGACCTGGAGGGCGCGCGGCGCCAATTGGAGGGCCTTCGCTTACGCGAGCCGAGCCTGGCCGTGCGCCTGTATCTGGTCGAGGGCGAGATCCTCGCCCAGGCGGGTGAGTTGCAGGAGGCGATGGCGCTCTACGACCGGGTACTGGCCGAGTCCCCGGATAATCACGATGTCTTGTATGCACGCGCGCTGGTGGCGGAAAAGCTCAACGACCTGCCCGCGACCGAGAGCGACCTGCGCCGTATCATCGAGCAGGATCCGGACAACTTCCACGCTTGGAATGCCCTGGGTTACACGCTGGCGGATCGTACCGACCGGCTCGAGGAGGCGCTGGGCTATATCGAAAAGGCCCTGACGCTGTCGCCGGAAGAGGCGGCCATCGT
>JBAYTM010000084.1:0-7637 GCA_041675685.1 Thiohalobacteraceae bacterium | reverse complement strand
GCCGACGCTGTCCGGACGCACCGTTTCATTCTCTTCGTTGCGGGCCGGAATGGTCATGGCATCCCCGCGCATCAGTGCCTCGATATACCCCGCATCGGCGTCGCGCAGATGGATATAGGCCAGTTCCGGATCCAGCAAGGCGTTTTCGCCGCCGCTCGCCGCCGGCTGTACACAATGCAGCAGCAACCCATGGATCTGGCGCTGCGGCGCATTGTAGTAGCCGTCGGTGTGCCAATGGATCGCGCGATCCGTGTACGGAATGTAGTGCGGACGTGCACCGTCGGACTGCACCGCCAACGAGGTGATGCCGTCGTCGTCGGCCAGCCAGTTGTGATCCAGACGGGTCAAGCCCAACTGCGCGCCCAGCAGCCGCGGGATCGCCTTGTCGGCTTCGGCGCCGAGCGGGCTGGCGTACAGCGCCATATTCATGCGCCGGCAGCGATCCATCAGTGCGCCGTATTCGCTGGACGACAAATGACGCGGGTCCTGTACTTCCACTACCAGTTCCTCCAGGCGCGTCGCGGCCTGGCGCAATTTCCAGTCGCGCCAGCGCAAATAACCGTCCTGATCGGTCAGATCGGCGAATGCGGGTCGCGCGCAAGGAGTGCTAGAGGTGTCGGGCGCGGATTCGAGCATAGAGCATGGCCCCAAGTGGAAATGGCACCGGGCAATCTAGCAGTCCGTCGCCCGGTCCCCATTGACCCAGGTCAAACCCTCCGGGCCCCGCACATGCGATTCTGCGCCATCCAGATTCACCGCGGGCGCGTGCCGTTCGATGACCCTTGCCGACTACGTCAACACCTACGGACAGGTGCTCCTGAACCGCTACGGCGAGCGCGTGCACAAGCTTGCCATCAACGCGGGCTTCACCTGTCCGAACCGTGACGGCAGCAAGGGCATCGGCGGCTGCACCTTCTGCAACAACGCCTCGTTCAACCCGGCCGGCCGGCGCACCCCCGGCGTTGCCGAGCAGCTTGCCGCGGGCCGCGCAGTGCTGGCCAAGCGTACCGGCGCGCGGCGCTTCATCGCCTATTTCCAGGCCTATACCAACACCTATGCGGACGTGCAGGACCTGGCGCGGCAGTATGCCGAGGCCTTGCGCGAGCCGGACGTGGTCGGCCTTGCGATCGGCACACGGCCCGATTGTGTCGCGCCGGCGGTGCTCGACCTGCTCTGCGGGATTCGCGATCGCGGCTACGAGGTATGGCTCGAACTCGGGCTGCAATCGGCGTTCGACGACACCCTGGAACGGGTGAATCGCGGCCATGGCTTTGCGGAATACGTTGCAACCGTGGTTGCCGCGCGCCGGCGCGGTATTCCGGTCTGCACCCATCTGATCGCAGGACTTCCAGGCGAAACCGGGGCGCATGTGCTGCAGACGCTTACCCGGGTGCTCGAACTCGGCGTCGACGGCTTGAAACTGCATCCGCTGCACGTCGTGAAGGGCACGCGCCTGGCGAACGACTGGCGACGCGGCACGTACCAACCGCTGCAACTCGCGCAGTACATCGCGATCGCGGCCGACGTCGTCGAGCATACGCCGGCCGACATCGTCTTCCACCGCCTGACCGGCAGCGCCTCGGCCGATCTGCTGTTGGCGCCCGACTGGTGCGGCACCAAGTGGCAGGTGCTCAACGGTATCGAATCCGAACTCGCGCGTCGGGGCGCTGTGCGCTTTCGCCGTCCTGTACCGGGCCAGCCGCCGCGCTGCGCCGCGCCGGCCCTTAAACACTGAGGTGACATGCATGGAACTGGTCTGCCCCGCGGGCAATCTTCCGGCCCTCAAGGCCGCCATCGACCAAGGCGCCGACGCCGTCTATCTGGGATTTCGCGACGACACCAACGCGCGCCATTTCGCCGGTCTGAATTTCGACCGCGACAGTGTCGCGCAGGGCATCGCCTACGCGCACGGTCGCAAACGCCGCGTCTATCTTGCCATCAACACCTATCCACAACCGTCGGGCTGGCCGCGCTGGCAGGCGGCCGTGGACGCGGCCGCCGAACTCGCGGTGGACGCCTTGATCGTCGCCGATACCGGCGTCATGGATTATGCGTCCACGCACTGGCCGGCGCTGCGCCTGCATCTGTCGGTGCAGGGCTCGGCAACCAACCCGGCAGCGCTACGCTTCTATCACGAGCAGTTCAATATTCAGCGCGCCGTCATCCCGCGCGTGCTGTCGCTGCGCCAAGTCGTCAGCCTGGTCGCACAGAGTCCGGTGGCGATCGAGGTGTTCGGCTTTGGCAGCCTTTGCGTGATGGTCGAAGGCCGTTGTCTGCTGTCGTCCTACGCCACCGGCGAATCGCCGAACACCTGCGGGGCCTGCTCCCCGGCCAAGGCGGTGGAATGGCTGGAGACGCCTCGTGGACTGGAGACGCGGCTCAATGGCGTACTTATCGATCGCTTCCAATCCAGCGAGCGTGCGGGCTACCCCACACTCTGCAAAGGTCGCTTTCAGGTGGCCGGCAATACCTACTACGCGATCGAGGAGCCGACCAGTCTCAACACGCTCGAGCTCCTGCCGGAATTGCAGGCCGCCGGCATCGCGGCGATCAAAATCGAAGGTCGCCAGCGGAGTCCGGCCTACGTCGGACAGGTCACCGGCGTGTGGCGCGCCGCCATAGACCGCTGCCTGCAGAATCCCGCGACCTTCGTGCCGCGCGCCGAGTGGTCGACCAGCCTGCGCAAGGTTTCTGAAGGTGCACAAACCACGTTGGGCGCGCTGCACCGCCCCTGGCAATGAAACAAGGTCCTCTGCAATGAATTCGACCGGTATGCAGCTCGCGTTGGGTCCCATCTCCTACTTCTGGCCTGTCGCCAAGGTGTTCGATTTTTATACCGAGGTCGCCGCCAGCGCGATCGACATCGTTTACCTCGGCGAGACCATCTGTTCCAAACGTCGCCAGTTGCGCGCACAGGATTGGTTGAGCGTCGCGCAGCAGTTACGCGCCGCCGGCAAACAGGTCGTGCTGTCGACATTGACGCTGATCGAGGCGGAATCCGAACTGCGCAGCCTGGAACGTCTGTGCGCGCAGGACGACTGGCTGGTCGAGGCGAATGACATGGCGGCGGTACAGGCCCGCGCCGGACGTCCGTTCGTCGGCGGCGCGACCCTCAATCTCTACAATCAACACAGCCTGCGGCGTCTGCACACCGTCGGCATGCGGCGCTGGGTGATGCCGGTCGAACTTTCCGGCGACACGCTCGCGGAACTTCAGAGTCTGCGGCCGCAAGGCCTGCAGACCGAGGTATTCGCCTACGGTCGTCTGCCACTTGCCTACGCCGCGCGCTGTTTCACCGCACGCGCCTACAACCGCGCCAAAGACGATTGCCAGTATGTCTGTCTGGATCATCCGGATGGCATGCTTCTCTCGACGCGCGAGGACCAGGAGTTTTTATGCCTGAACGGCATCCAAACCCAGTCCGCCCAGAGCTTCAGTCTCCTGACACAGTTGCCGCGCCTGGCGGCATTGGGTGTGGACGTGTTGCGCATCAGCCCGCAAGCGCAACACAGCCTTGAGGTCATCGACCTGTTCCAGCGCTGCCGGGACGGCACTTTGCCGCTCGAAGAGGGCAACGCGCAGCTGCTGGAATTGATGCCGAGCGGCGCCTGTGACGGCTATTGGTTCGGGGAGCCCGGATTGAATCGGAGCGTCGCTGCGCGCTGAGCCCTTGTGCCACCGCCTTCCGGCGAGCAAAGAAATCTGGATTCAGGGTTCCGCGCGCCGCAGATAGGCATCGGCGAGGCGCTGGAAGACCGCCATACCCGCCGGCGGCTCCCAGGCGTCCAGGAAGTTTTTCAGGTGCAGTCCCAGTTCCGTATCGCCTTCCAGACGTAGCCGTCGCTGAAAAAACAAGGTGTCCGGATCTTCGCGGCCGCTTGCCAGCAACAGCAGGTCATAGCTCGATCCGCGAATTGTGGCGTCCGCCGACCGGCCTCCCACGGGGGCCCTAAGCCGCCCCGCGGTTACAGTCAGTTCTAGCAATATCCCCGCATCTTCGATAGCGATCGACACCAGACGTTGGTCCAGAAAGGCCAGCTCGCCGCGCGCGAGCGGCGCGGCGAATACCTGGTTGCACAGGAGCACGAAGCCCTGTTGCGAAAGCCGCCCGGGAAACAACGCAAGCGGCCGCAGCAAATATCCCGGGAGCCGCCGCAACAGCCGCCGATGACGATCGCCGGTCAGCGCGTTCATGCGGACACCGCGTCCCGAGGGCGTAACGAGGACGCAGCGGCCACGCGCGCGAGCCAATGACGGTGAATGCGCGGGTCGTCGGTCAGCTCCGGATGAAAGCTGGCCCCCATATGCAACCCTTGCGCAACCAATACCGGCCTGCCGGCATGAGATGCGAGTACGGTTATTCCGGGCCCGGTGTGCGCGATCTGCGGCGCGCGGATGAACAATCCGGGAAAGGTGTGCGAATCGTCGCCCAGGTTCAAATTCAACGAGCACTGGAAACTCTGCGCCTGACGACCGTAGGCATTGCGTACGAGCCGCACGTCGAGCAGGCCGAGGGATGGCACTTGAGGATCGTCGCTGCGCCCCATGAGGATCAGGCCGGCACAGGTGCCGAACACCGGACGCACCGACGCGAATGCCTGCAGCGCGGAAAACAAATCGGTGGCCTGCAACAACCGGCTCATCGCGGTGGACTCGCCGCCGGGCAGAACCAGCGCGGCGCAATCCTCGAGGTCCGCCGCACTGCGAACCTCACGCGCGGATGCGCCCAGCTGCGTCAACAGCGCTGCATGACGCTGATAGCCGCCCTGCAAGGCCAGTATGCCGACCGGGCCGCTTACCACCCTCGGGTCGCCATCCGTTGTGCCGGTTCGAGCGTCGTCAGATCCAGACCGCGCATGGCGGGATGCAGTCCGCGACTCACGCGCAACAAGAGTTCCGGGTCCTGGTAATGTGTGGTCGCGGCGACGATGGCGGCGGCGCGCGCCTCGGGATCGCCGGACTTGAAGATGCCGGAACCGACGAACACCGATTGCGCGCCCAGTTGCCGCACCAATGCCGCGTCCGCCGGCGTCGATATACCGCCGGCACAGAAACAGGGCACCGGCAGTCCGCCACGTTCGGCCACATAACGCACCAGCTCATACGGCGCGCCCAATTCTTTCGCCGCGGTCATCCACTCCGCGGGATCGGCGTGGTGCAGTCGTCCGATGCTTTGATTCAGCAGCCGCAGATGTCGCACCGCCTCGACGATATTGCCACTGCCCGCCTCGCCCTTGGTGCGGATCATCGCCGCACCCTCGCCGATACGCCGGAGCGCCTCGCCAAGATTGGTCGCACCGCAGACGAACGGCGTGGTGAAACCGTGCTTGTCGATGTGATAGGCCTCGTCGGCCGGCGTCAGCACCTCGCTTTCGTCGATGAAATCGACCTCGAGCGCCTGAAGAATCTGCGCCTCCGCAAAATGGCCGATACGGCATTTGGCCATGACCGGTATGGACACCGCAGCCTGGATCGCCTGAATCAGCTCGGGGTCGGACATGCGCGCGACGCCGCCTTCGGCGCGAATGTCCGCCGGTATGCGCTCCAGCGCCATGACGGCGACCGCACCGGCGCGCTCGGCGATCACCGCCTGCTCGACCGTCGTCACGTCCATGATCACGCCGCCTTTGAGCATCTCCGCAAGTCCGATCTTCAGCTCGTGCGTCGCACCCGACGCGGCAGCGTGCTCCGCTCCGTCTCCAGTGATTTTTTGCATAGGCTCCTCTTGCGACATGCGATCTCCAGCACGGCGATCACAACCTCCGCATTCTCGGAGCCCATCGGGGAATGAGCAACGGGTCGGCATGCGGCGTGGCATGAAACCTGCCCGGCAGGTGACTATTGTCAAAGTCCCGAGGCGATGAGCGACGCACATAAAAAAGCCCGGGCGTGGCCCGGGCCGGTGTTCGAGTCGCGGTGGTTGCGGCGCGCCGTCCGCCGCTCGAGCATACGAACTAATGCGAGACCCGCGTGACCCCGCCGCCGCTCAACACGCGAACCCGCTCGCCGACGGAAAAATTCTCGTCCGCTTCCTGGGTCACGGCGATGATTCTGCCGCTGTCCATACGCACGGTGATCTCGAGCCCCGCGCGGCGCGTAATCCCTTCCTCGGCCGCGGCGCCCGCCAGGCCGCCGCCGACCGCGCCAAGGATTGCGCCGACGGTACGGCCCGAGCCGCCGCCGATGTTACTGCCCGCGACACCGCCAACCACCGCGCCTGCGCCCGAGCCGATCGGTGTCTTGGTGCCTTCGATCTGCACTTGGCGCACGCTTTCGACCACGCCCATCTCGACCTCCTGGACTTGCCGCGCCTGGGCGCGACTGTAGGCACCGCCGGATTGGCTCGCTGCGCAGCCGCCCAGGAAGGCTGCACAGACCGCTACCAGTACTGCACGCTTGATATCCACCTTGCATCCTCCTGCCAATAACGCTGCGATTCACCTAACCGACCAGGGCCCCAGTTTACGCCAGATCGCCTGTGCAAGCTGCACAATGCCTACCGGACCGGGCAGGACGGCGGCGCGCAACCGTTGTGGGCGCGCATACTGGCGAGTGACGCCTGCCGTCACGGCCGCCCGCTTGTATGTCTGCACGACGTCGGCGGCGGCAGCCAATCCCTGCACCGCCGTCTGCGGGCGGTACGGTCATTATCGCAACGATGCCCACTTTGACAACGGGCGCCAAGCTCGGTTCCGAGCGGGCCGACTGGCGCACTGCTCGTCGCGTCGTTCGCTTCCACCTTGTATTCCGGCCTTTGATCGCGCTTTTTCAACAGCCTGCTAATATCAGGCAACCCGCGCATAGCGGCGACACAGATCACCCGCTCGTAGCGGGATTGCGCCTTCGCAAGGCGTTGGCTGCATGGATTCTCTATAAACCGCGGACAGCAATCCGAAAAGGCAGCAGCAAATGGGAAACGGATTTCATCTCGGTCGGATCGCCGGCATCGACGTGCGGGTGGACTGGAGTCTGTCCATCATTTTCTTTCTGATCAGTTTCAGCCTCGCGGTCGGCTTGTTTCCCGCATGGCATCCCGACTGGGGTCCGGGGATTTCCTGGTTGACGGCGCTGGTGGCGGCGCTTGCCTTTTTTGCGTCGGTGCTGGCGCATGAGCTGTCGCATGCCCTGGTCGGCCGTGCACAGGGGATCGAGGTCAAACGCATCACCCTGTTCATTTTTGGCGGCATGGCGCATATGGAGAACGAACCGCGCGCCTGGAAGGCCGAGCTCTGGATGGCCATCGTCGGCCCGATCACGAGCTTGGTGCTGGGCCTGCTGTTCCTCGCGCTTACCTGGTCGTCGCTCGACCCGGGCACGGTCGATCCGGAAAATCCCGCCGCGCTGTTCGCGGCATTGGCGCCCGTCCCCACGGTGCTGCTGTGGTTGGGCAACATCAATATCGTGCTGGCCGTTTTCAATATGGTGCCCGGTTTCCCGCTCGACGGCGGCCGCGTGCTGCGTGCCTTGTTGTGGGGCGTGACCGGCGATATGCGCCGGGCGACGCGCTGGGCATCGCAGGCGGGTCAAATGTTTGCCTGGATACTCATCGGTACCGGCGTGGCAATGATGCTGGGGATACAGGTACCGTTTTTCGGTAGTGGCGTGTTGCCGGGCCTGTGGCTCGCGTTTATCGGCTG
>JBAYTM010000083.1:0-7660 GCA_041675685.1 Thiohalobacteraceae bacterium | reverse complement strand
CGGTGCTGTTTCTGCCGGGTTCGGTTCTGACGCTGGCGGGTGGCGCATTGTTCGGGCCGGTGCTCGGGACCTTCTACAACCTCACCGGCGCGACGCTGGGCGCCACGCTCGCCTTTCTGGTGTCTCGCTATCTCGCCTCGGATTGGGTGGCGGCGCGCACCGGCGGGCGTCTCAAACAACTCATCAACGGTGTCGAGGGCGAGGGCTGGCGCTTCGTCGCCTTCGTGCGTCTGGTG
Source organism: Thiohalobacteraceae bacterium (assembly GCA_041675685.1). Taxonomy (GTDB): domain Bacteria; phylum Pseudomonadota; class Gammaproteobacteria; order Thiohalobacterales; family Thiohalobacteraceae; genus JAHJQQ01. Next base: position 7,424 of record JBAYTM010000083.1, on the reverse strand, counting down.
CCGCTGTTCCCGTTCAATCTGCTCAACTACGCGCTGGGGCTTACGCGCATTCCGCTGCTCCACTACGTGATCGCGAGTTACATCTGCATGCTGCCGGGCGCGATTACCTACACCTATCTCGGCTACGCGGGGCGCGAAGCGGTCGCGGGCGGCGAAGGGCTGATCCAGAAAGGCCTGCTTGCGCTCGCCTTGCTCGCGGCGGTGGCCTTCCTGCCGCGCCTGATCGGCAAGCTGCGCAAGCCGCCCATGCTCGACGTGCCCGAGCTCAAGCGCCGCCTCGACGCAGGAGAAGATGTCTTGGTGCTGGACGTGCGTCCGCTCGACGGCTTCACCGGCGACCTCGGCCACATCCCCGGCGTCACCCATATCCCGCTCAACGAACTGGAACAGCGCCTCCACGAATTGGAGGCCTATCAGGAAAAGCCCGTCGTCACCGTCTGCCGCACCGATCGGATGTCCAGTCAGGCGGCGCAGTTGCTGACGCAAAAAGGTTTTTCCAACGTGGTCGTCGCGAAGATGGGTATGACCGATTGGAACAAGTACAGGTATCCGGTCGAGCGTTGACCGTGGGAACGGCCGGTATCGATGCCAGTCGCAAGCAGCGTCCGCGCTGGGCGATTGGGTTATCAACCCGGGAACTTGATCCCCGGTATCGAGGACGGTTCGACGAAAGCGCTGACGGCCTGGGTCGACGTCAACGATCTGGTGATGGCGGTCTAGAATTCATGGTACGGCGGCCACCCGATCGCCGGAGCGCCGCGGGCGGGGTCAAGGAGATGAAGTTACTTGGAGGCGAGTGTCGATGCATAGCCGATTTTTGAGTTGCGTATTCGGGGCCTTACTGTTCGTTCAGGCCACGCCCACCATTGCGGCCGAGGAGGAGATCAGGCTCGAACATGCGGGTCTGACGATCAACGCCAATCTGGTTGCCGCGCAAGACGGCTGGCAGGACGGCACCGTGGTGCTGGTCACGCACGGGACCACTGGACACTACGGTATGGAAATCATTACCTCGCTCCAAAGCCTGCTGGCCGAGCAAGGCCTGACGTCGCTTGCGCCGAACCTGAGTCTCGGACTCGATGATCGGCACGGCGCGTACGATTGCGCAGTGCCGCACGCTCATCGGCATACCGATGCGCTGGACGAAATCGGCGTCTGGGTCGACTGGCTCAAAACGAAAGGCGTGAAGGACCTGGTGCTCCTGGGCCATTCGCGCGGTGGCAATCAGACCGCCTGGTTCGCGGCCGAACGTCCGGATCCGGTCGTCAGTGGCGTCGTACTGGTCGCGCCGGCCACCTGGAGCGAGGCATACGCGAAGAACGACTACGAAAAGCGTTTCGCAACGGAACTCGATCCCCTGTTGAAACGTGCCGAGGCGCTGGTCGCGGCCGGGACAGGCGACGAGTGGATGGAAGACACCGGCTTCATCTATTGCCCGGACGCCAAGGTGCAGGCCCAGTCATTTGTGTCCTACCATGCACCGGAGCCGCGAATGGACACCCCCAGCCTGCTGGACAAGATCAAAGTACCGGTGCTTGTCATAGCAGGTACGGAAGACGAGGTGGTGCCGGATGTCGCCGAAAAGGTCGAGCCATATGCGGACGGAAAGCGTGTCCGCCTGGAGGTGATCGAGGGTGCGGATCATTTCTTCCGCGATCTGAACGCCGATGAGGTAGTCGAGTTCGTCAAGGCGTTTGCCGATGAGCTGTAACGCCGGTGTCGATGGCAAAAGACCATGCAGCGGAGCGTTACGAGGCCTGGTACCGAACGCCGATGGATTGCCGAGACGGACTTCGGTCTGATGCCGACGTCGATTACTGCCGAGACAAGCCATGCATGCAACCCTGCCACTGCTGAAGCAGACCGATTTTCCGCCCCTGCGTCGGCATAAGCTCACGACCTTGCAGATCAACGTCGGTTACCGCTGCAATCAGGCCTGCCTGCACTGCCACGTGAATGCGGGACCCAGCCGCCGCGAGAGCATGAATGCCGAGACCGTCGCCGACGTATTGGCGTTCATCGATGCCAGCGACGTGGACACGCTCGACATCACCGGCGGTGCCCCGGAATTGAACCCGCACTTCCGCGAGCTGGTTGATGCGGCCCGCGCCCGGAATCTGCGCGTGATCGACCGCTGCAACCTGACCATCTTCGAAGAACCCGGTCACGAAGACCTGCCCGAGTTCCTGGCCGCCAATCGCGTCGAAATTGTCGCCTCGCTGCCCTGCTACCTGGAGGAAAATGTCACGGCGCAACGCGGCGAGGGCGTCTATGCGTCGAGCCTGCGCGGGTTGCGTCGACTGAATGACCTGGGTTACGCGCAGCCGGACACGGGTCTGGTGCTGAGTCTTATGTACAACCCCGCCGGGCCCTCGCTGCCACCCGCGCAATGCGCGCTGGAGGCCGATTACCGGCGCGAGTTGCATGCGCGCGCCGGGGTGAAGTTCAGTAATTTGCTGGTGCTGACCAATATGCCCATCCAGCGCTTCGGCAGCACGCTGATCTCGCACGGCCAGTTCCACGACTACATGACCCTGCTGCGCGGTGCCCACCGCGACGAAAATCTCGACAACGTCATGTGCCGGTCGCTGATCAGCGTGGATTGGCAGGGCTATGTCTACGATTGCGACTTCAATCAGATGTTGGGCATTGGGCTTGCCGGTCAGCGGCGGCACCTACGGGATCTGATGCAGGAACGGCTCGACGGCGGGCCCATCGCGGTGGCCGACCATTGCTACGGCTGTACCGCCGGTCAGGGCGCGAGTTGCAGCGGTGCACTGAAGTGACTTCCACCCGGCTCGGGCGAAGCGCGTGAAGATGAAACTTAGCGACATGCATACCGACATGCGCGACGGGCGAAGATCCATCCTTCCACGCGGCGAGCGCGCTAGACGCTGTTACTGAATGCGTATATCGATCGTCATTCCGGCCCTCAACGAGGCGGCACAGATCGCCGCGACGCTCGCGCCGTTGCAGAGCTTGCGCGCCCAAGGACATGAGATTGTAGTCGTCGACGGTGGCAGCAGCGACGACACGGCGCATCGCGCGCAGCCTCTATGCGATCGGATCCTGGATGCGCCACGCGGCAGGGCGCGGCAAATGAACGCCGGCGCTCAGGCGGCGCGCGGCGACGTTCTATGGTTTCTGCACGCCGACACCCGAGCCTCCTCGACGGCTATGGATGCGCTGCTTGCGGCACTCCGGCGGCCGCAATTTGCGTGGGGGCGTTTCGACGTGCGCCTGTCAGGGGCACACCCGTTGTTGCGCGTCGTGGAAAACCTGATGAATCTGCGTTCTCGGTGGACCGGGATCGCGACCGGCGATCAGGGCATCTTCGTGCGTCGCCACCTGTTCGAAACGGTCGGCGGGTTCCCGGATATTCCGCTCATGGAGGACATCGCGCTGAGCCGGCGCCTGAAACGGGAGGCGGCGCCGATCTGCCTCCGCGAACGTCTGGTGACTTCCAGCCGGCGCTGGGAACAGCGCGGCGTGGTGCGCACGACGCTGCTGATGTGGCGCCTGCGTTTCGCCTACTGGCTAGGCGCATCGCCCGAACGCTTGGCCGCGCAATATCAAAGGCGCTGATCGCTTAATGTGCATCACCTCGATTCTTTACCACCGGCGCGTCGCCATGGGGGCGCGTCGAAAAATGCCATCCTGGCAATCGGTGCGCCCAGCACGCGTCCCGGTGGGCCGACGATAGACCCATGCGCTATCCGAACGGCCGAATACTCGTCTTCGCCAAGGCGCCCGTTCCAGGCTACGCCAAGACCCGGTTGATCCCCGTGCTGGGCGCGCAGGGCGCCGCCGATCTGCAGGCCAAGCTCATCCGCAGGACGGTCGCCCTCGCCGCTGGCAGCCGGCTGGCGCCCACACAGTTGTGGGCCTGCGGTGGTACAGGTTTGGAGTTCTTCGACGGGTTCGAATCCATCCTGGACAACCGGGTCCACCTGCAAACCGGATCAGACCTCGGAGCGCGCATGCAGCACGCCTTCGAGCAGACATTGCAGGACGCGGAATTTTCCGTACTGATCGGCACCGATTGTCCGGCATTGGAAGCCGTCCATCTCGAGCGTGCTTGCGCCGCGTTGGCGGAGGGCAGCGACGTCGTCCTGGGGCCGGCGGAAGACGGCGGTTACGTATTGATCGGTCTGCGGCGTTCGGAACCACGCATTTTCCAGGATATTGCATGGGGTACATCGTCTGTGCTTTCGCAGACCCGCACACAGATACATCGGCTGGGGTTGAGGAGTACCGAGCTGCCCGTCTTATGGGATCTGGACGAGCCTCGCGATCTGGAACGCCTCAAGGTGTGCAACGCACCGATGGTTGAGATTTAAGGTCTCGTTCCGCGTCCCCGACCAACCAAGGAAACGCTGATTCAGTCGCCATGCCGACATCCGGACCGCTGGCGCGCGGAATTTCGGCATGCACCGCGCGCGGCAGCGGCTCACGAAGCTTCGCGAGTCAGGCGGGCGACGCCGCCTCACCGCGGGTCATGATGAGGCGTGGCGGGCTGATGATGTGGATCCTGGCATCTACCGTCTCGGCCAGGTCCTTCAATGCAAGGAGATCATCGAGGCCGTCGACGCGGGCGACGGAATGCAACAATTCGGGACCGCCCTGAATGTCGATTTCTTCTGCACCCGCCGTGGTGCCGGGATAGAGATGCGCGAACAAGGCATGGTTGAAGTTCGCAGGCAAAACCAGATCCACACGCCCGTTGTCGTTCAAGGCCTCGCTGATCTCCGGTAGCGTCGCCTCGCCCCGCCACTCGATCTCGATCGTTTGCATACCTGCCGCCTCCGTCATCAGATGCAGTAAGCAGTCGCGACGATGGTTGCACTTGCTGGGGAACCGGGCATTGCGATTTTTCGTTGGTCGGCGGATCGCAGACGGAAGACGGCGAGGGCGTTAACGGCGCAGGTCAATCGACTGAAGCGGCGCTGAGCGGCGCGTCGGTGGCTTGCCTGTGCTCGATCGAAGTCTGCTTCAGTTCGCTCAGGTAAGTCACTTCGTCCTCGTGCTCGATCTGCTCGATACGTACCGGGAGATAGTTCAAGCCGGGTGCACACCAGAGATAGGTCGTGCGATCGAAATCCTTGCGCAGTCGCTCGATCTTGACCACCTCGAATTCGCCGGCAGGGACCTTGATCCTTTCTTCGCCGACCACGGCAAACTGATATTCCTTGAGCTTGCCGCCGTCGGCGATCGCATAAGCGAGCTGCTCCTTGCCGGCGGACAGGTCCATCATGACAGCGATCTGCACCACCAGTTTGTCCATCGCATGCCCCGGAATGGACATTTCCCAGGTATGCCCCTCGACGGTGTTGGAGACCTTCTTTGCCGGCCAGTCGAAACGGAGCAGGGCGTGGCGCTCCTTTTTTGCTCCGGTATGGTCGAAGCGATATTCCAGCGGACGGATCTGGTCGCGGTGCAGTTTGAAAAGGCTGGATTCCTGCACCCGATCATTGCGGAACAGGCTGGCGATGCCGGTCGATCGCGTATTTGAACGGTATAGATACCGGTCTTCCGCCTGCGCATGCAGCTGGATCCGCGACTCGCCGATGACGAAGTTATTGATGCTGATGGCGTACAGCGCATCGAAGTCGGCGGGCACGTTGTCGGCATGCGCGGCGCCGACAGTCAGCAGACCGATTGCACAGAGGCCCGATAGCAGGCGCGGCAGCGGCATCAGGTCACCGCGCCGGGGTCGGCCAGTTGCTTCGGGCTGTGTAGCGGTTGGTCGTCGAGATAGGCCATGCCGTTACGGTACCGCAGGCGGCCTTCGGAAAACCACCCGATCACGGTTGCGTATAACAGATGTTCCGCGGCAAGCACGCGGGTCGCCAGGCGTTCCTCGGTGTCGCCGCTCAGTACCGGCACCGGGGCCTGGAGGATCACGGGGCCGCCGTCCAGCTCTTCGGTGACGAAATGCACGCTGGCGCCGTGTTCGCTCACGCCGGCCTCCAGCGCGCGCAAATGTGTGTTCAGGCCCCGGAACGCCGGCAGCAGCGAGGGATGAATGTTGATCAACCGACCCGCATAGTGACGCACGAAATCGGCGCTGAGGATGCGCATGAAACCGGCGAGTACCACCAGTTCCGGCTGGTATCGGTCGATGGCCGCCTGCAAGTCTCGGTCATAGCTGTCCCGGTCCGTATAAAGCCGATGATCGATCACCTCGGTCGCGACCCCGGCCGCGGCGGCCACTTTCAATCCGGGCGCATCCGGCCTGTTGCTGACCACGGCGCGGATGTCGACGGCGAGTTCGCCGCGAACGGCGCGATCCAGGATCGCCTGCATGTTGCTGCCGCGACCGGAGATGAGGATGACCACAGGAAGCTTGGGCATAAGGTAAAGGTCAAACGCGAAAATCGGGAAACGGGCGCCTGGAGATGCAATGTAGGGCGGCGTGGTCGCGGCAGTGCGCAGCCTTCAGCAAGCATCTGTCACGAACCGTCGGTGCTGATGCCGGCGCGTGCGATGTCCAACCCGCATAGGCTTTAACGGCGCGCCCTGATAACGCGGCGTCGCGTACGGCGCACAGGCGGCGCTGACGGTAACGGATCAACGTCTCGTCGGTCCTTGGCGTTTCACGCCGGGGTGATCTCCACCAGCGGCGCGCCACTGCCGGCCTCGACGGTGCCGATGCGCGACGCGCTTTCTCCCGCGGCGGCGAGTTCTTTCAGCACGGTCTCCGCCTGCTCGGCCGCGACCACCAGCACCATCCCGATACCGCAATTGAAGGTCCGATACATTTCATTGTCTGTGACTCCGCCTTGCTGTTGCAGCCAGCCGAACACCGCCGGGCGTTGCCAGGCGCCGGCCGAAATGATCGCGCGGGTGTCGTCAGGCAGCACGCGCGGAATATTTTCCAGCAGGCCGCCGCCGGTGATGTGTGCCAGCGCGTGCAGCTCTACCTTCTCCAGTAGCGCCCGCAGTGGTTTCACGTAGATCCGCGTCGGCGCCAACAGCCGTTCGCCGAGCGTCGCGCCATCGAACGCGTCGCTGAGGTCTGCGCCGCTGACCTCGACGATCTTGCGCACCAGCGAGTAGCCGTTGGAGTGCGGGCCGCTGGAACCGATGCCGATCAGGACGTCGCCCGGTCGAACGGCGCTGCCGTCAATGATGCGCGCCTTTTCGACCACGCCGACGCAGAACCCGGCGAGGTCATAATCGCCGGCGTCGTACATGCCCGGCATCTCGGCGGTCTCGCCGCCCACCAGCGCGCAGCCGGCCTGTTCGCAGCCCGCTGCAATCCCGGATATCACGCTTGCGCCGACCTCGACGTCGAGTTTCCCGGTCGCGTAGTAATCGAGGAAGAACAGCGGTTCGGCGCCGGTGACCAGGATGTCGTTGACGCACATGGCGACCAGGTCGATGCCGATGGTGTCGTGCCGGTCGAGATCGATGGCGAGCCT
>JBAYTM010000082.1:0-7823 GCA_041675685.1 Thiohalobacteraceae bacterium | reverse complement strand
TGCCGGGCGCGGCCTGGCGCATCTTGTAGAGAATGCCGTTGTCGGTGGCGACGATGAAGCTGTCGTTGGGCAGGTCGCGTGCGGCCTTGATCAGTTGGGTCGTGGAGCCGACGACGTCGGCGAGCGCGATGACGCTCTCGGGCGATTCGGGATGCACCAGCACCGCGGCCTCGGGGTGCTGCTTCATCAAGGACTCCAGCGCGATGGCCTTGAAGGCCTCGTGCACGACACAGCCGCCGCGCCACAGCAGCATGTCGGCGCCAGAGACGCGCTGCACGTAGTGGCCCAGATGCCGGTCCGGCGCCCAGATGAGTTTTTCGCCACGCGCGGCCAGATAGCGCGCGACGTCGACCGCGATGCTGGACGTCACCACCCAGTCGGCGCGCGCCTTCACGGCGGCGCTGGTGTTCGCATAGACGACGACGGTGCGGTCCGGATGCGCGTCGCAGAAGGGTACGAAGTCTTCCGCCGGGCAGCTCAGGTCCAACGAGCACTCGGCCTTGAGCGTCGGCATGAGCACGCGCTTTTCGGGATTGAGGATCTTGGCGGTCTCGCCCATGAAGCGCACACCCGCGACGATCAGCGTGGTCGCCGGGTGCTCGTTGCCGAAGCGGGCCATGTCGAGCGAGTCGGACACGTAGCCGCCGGTCTCGTCGGCGAGGCGCTGCAGATCTTCGTGGGTGTAATAGTGCGCCACCAGCACCGCGTCCTGCTCCTTGAGCAGACGTTTGATGCGCGCGATCAACTCGTCGCGTTCGCCCGGCGCGTACTCGGGTTCCGGTGTGCTGCCTGGCAGCGGGAACTCCTGCAGCCGCACTTCCGGTACGGGATCGGCATGTAATGCAGTCATCGGAGTCTCCTGACTCGGATCGTTCGGGGCATTTTACTGCGGATCGGGGACGGTGGCACCCATGCCGATGCAGCAAAAGCATGGGAGGAGGCCGGGTTTATCGAGAAGAGCGGGCCGATAAGCCCTAGCCGATAAGCCTGGAGGGGGCTGCGTGGCGATCGGTCCTTGCTTGCACCGCCCATGAGCACCGATGCGTAGGGTGCGTCGGCGTAGCGACGCACCATGATCGCCACGGTTCGGTGCGTCAGCCTACGGCTCGACGCACCCTACGATCCGCATTGCGAGGATGCCTTGATCCGAAGGATAAGGTACCCATGATGAAGCCCGAAGGGCTTCTATGGGCGCAGCGCGCTGACGGAATACCTTTTGAAGCGGTCTCCGGCCCTTTGCGTTGACGTAGCCGGAGATTGTCGCGCGACGCTCGCGATGATCGGCCGGCGAGGCCCTATACGCGGATATAGGCCCAGCCGTCCTGCAACCGATGGATGATGTGGCCGATGGCGGTGGTGTCGTGCCGGGTGCGCTCGATCATCACGGGCGTGATCCCATTGTCCTTCAACCGTTGCAGCGTATTGATGCAGGCGATGAAGCGCAGGTTGTCATGTTCTTCGAGCAGGCGTGAGACACGCGCGGCATAGGGGGAAACATCCGCGCGCATCAGATCGACGCCGCCGGCGTTGGCGACCACTTCGACCTCAAAGCCACGTTCCTTGTAGTTTTTCAGCAGTTGTTCCGCGCCGTCCAGTATTTCGTCGAAACGTTCCCGGTCCGAGCGGTCGATGTGCAGCAGAACCTTATGGTGTCCGGCTTCGAGATCGCGCAGTACGACGCTCTGCAAGGGTTCGGCGGACGGTGACAGCATCCAACCCAGCACGGCGCCCGTCGCAAGAAGCAGCAGCGAGGCCGCCAGACCGAACAGCCGCGGCCAGTTGCGCCCGCTGCGCAAGGCCGGCAGCGGACGCGGCGTCGCGTGCACCTCTTCGAAGGCCAGATTGACCCAGGCCTTGGTGCGCTGCAGGCCGCAGATCCGGTCCGCCAGGGCGGGGTCGGTTTCCATGGCCGTCAACAGCCGTTCGCGATCGGGTCCCGGCAGTTGCCCGTCGATGAAGGCATGCAACAGATTGTCGGGGAACTCGCTGTACTTGCTCACTGTATCCTCCGCAATTGAGCGACTTCGCCCCTGGCTTCCGGGCGCAGGCTGCGCAGCGCTGTCTGCAGGAAAGCGCGCGCACGGTTCAAACGGCTCATCACCGTGCCAATGGGAATTTCCAGAATGTCGGCGACTTCCTGATAGGTGAAGCCCTCGAGATCGACGAGCGTCAGGACCTCGCGCTGACCGATCGGCAAACGTGCAATGGCGGTCCGCACCTGGGCGACCAGGGCGTGCCGATCGCTGAGCTGCGCCGGATCGTTGTCCTCGGCAGGCTGTTCGTCATCCAGTTCGCAATCCGGTTTCTGCCGCCGCAAGTGGTGGCGCCAGCAGTTGTTCATGATGGAGTACATCCAGGCGTAAAGCCGTTCCGTCTCGCGCAGCTGATGGAGCTTGCCCAGCGCGGTCTCCAAGGTCTCCTGCACCAGATCGTCGGCGACCATCGCGTCGGCGCTCCAGGCGAGCGCCACCCGATACAGGCGATCCCGGGAGCCGGCGATGCGCTGGCGCAGGGCGCGGCTGTCACAAAGGCGGTCGATGAGGCTCATTCTGAATATGTAGAGGGTCGTCACCGGGCTTTTATTCCAATTATTTTTCGACGGCGATTCGGGCGGATCTCCTGGAATAAACGCCGTTTCCCGGGTCTCTAGAAAGCCATCACGGACCTAACGAGAGGAGGAGACGACATGCACAAGCTCATGGCAATACTGGCGGCCGTAGTGCTGGCATGCAGCGGACCGCTGCTGGCGGCGGACAAGCAAAAGGCCGTCTATCACATCAACGGCGACGATCCCAAGCAGCAGATGGCGGCCCTGGGAAACATCCAGAACCATATCGCGGCGGTGGGTGCGGAACAGATGGAGGTCAAAGTGGTGTTGCATGGCGACGGGCTGTCGCTGTTGTTGTATCCGGAGGACTTGGCGAAGACCAGGATGAAGGCCGCGAACGCGACCGAGGACATGCAGGTGAAGGTCGCCGGCCTCAAACAACAGGGCGTGCAGTTTCAAGTCTGCAACAACACCGTCAAGGGGCGCAACGTCCCACTGGACGGACTCTACGACGTGAGCGAAGCCGACATCGTGCCGTCCGGGGTCGCACAACTGGCGATCCTGCAAGGGCAGGGATACGCCTACATCAAACCTTGATCCGAAAACTTTTCGGATCCGATGGCCGGCCCGCGATGCCGGGCCGGGATTTCGCCGGCGTCCGCCGGTATGCGAATAACAAAATCCGGGAGCACAACACAATGTCCGATCCATACAAGCCGTCGCTCGTGTCGAGCGGCCTGCTGGCCGCGCTGCTGCTTGCGCCGCTGGCGCAGGCCGCTCCGGACAGCGACAAGCCGTTCGCCGAGCACAAGGTCGTCCTGCAGATCAGTGACGACGATCCGTTCAAACAGACGCTGGTCCTGAACGTCGCCAACAACCTCGTCAGGCACTACGGCGCCGACAAAGTCGATATCGAGGTCGTTGCCTTCGGGCCGGGACTGCGGCTGCTGTTTGCCGAGAACGCCAATGGCGCGCGCATCCACTCATTGGCCGAGTCGTCCGGTGTACGGTTCTCGGCCTGCGAGAACACCATCGCGGCCATGACTCGGCAACTCGAGTACGCACCAGGGATAAACGCCGACGCAACGCGCGTCCCGGCAGGCATCGTCCGCATCCTGGACCTGACGGGGGAAGGCTATCGACTCGTCAAGCCCTGATACGGCGGATGCAGGTGCCACCTCCTACATAACTCCGAACCAATATCGAGGAATCGTTCATGTCTAAATCCATTAGAAGAATCCTGGGCGCGGGGATCGCCCTGGCGCTGCTGGTCGGCACCTCTGCGCAAGCGGCGAACTGGCTGGCCCTGCAGGGCAACGAGGTGCCGGGCGCCGCGGAGCGCGCGAACGTCTGGGGATTCGTGCAGCCCGAATTTCAGTACACCGAGGGTATGGAGCTGAAGGCCGGACCCTTCGCCGGCCAGCCGGCCGCCTTCAATATGATCGCGCCCGATCAGGACAGCAATTCGAGCTTCAATCTGCGTCGCGCGCGTATCGGGGTGCGAGGCACCGGCTTTCCGCTCGACAGCAAGGTCAATTACTTTCTGCTGCTGGAGGCCGGCAACAACGGCATCACCCGCAACGGCAGCGGCAGCGTCCGGCTGACTGATGCGAGCGTCACGCTCAATCACCTCAAAGGCGCGCGTATCCGCATCGGTCAATTCAAGTATCCGGGTTCGGAAGAAGGCCTGATGGCCATCCATGTATTCGATTACATCAACTTTACCAGCGTGACAGATCAACTCATGCTGGAGCGCTTTCTCGATAGCGACGGCTCGGTCGCCAGCGTCGGCGCGAACGGCCCCAACGGATCGGTCGGTGCCTTCCGCGACATCGGTGTGCAGGTCTACGACTGGTTCGATACGGGCAACTGGGAACACAGCTATGCGGCCATGGTCGGCAACGGCAACGGTATCGCGCGCGGCGACAACAACAGCGACAAGGACCTGTATCTCTACTGGGCATCGGAGCGCGTGTTCGGCGGTCAAGGCCCACGCCGCCAGGGCTGGAAGCTGTACGGCTGGCATCAGCAAGGCAAACGGACGCTCGCGACGGGCACCTCTCAGGCGACCGCGGACTTCGATCGCAAGCGCTGGGGTCTCGGCACCACGTTCCGCAAGGACAAGTACCGCGTCGGCGCCGAATACATCCGCGCCGACGGCATGATCTTCAACGGCACCGACGGCGGCGTCGTGGCCGGCACGCTCAACAACGCCGGCACCGCGGTGGCCTCCTTCAACATGCTGCCGGAAGACGAGGCCGACGGCTGGTATCTCGACTTCGGTTACCTGCTGTTGCCGAAACTCGAGCTCGACATCCGTTACGACCGCCTGAACCGGGCGACAAAGACGGCCGCGGAGGAACGCCGTTTCGGAACACTGACATTGGGCGCGCAGTACGCATTAAACAAGAAGACCCGCGCCATTCTCAATTACGAGATCCGTGATGCGGAGGCCCCGCGCCTCGCCGACTCGGCCGTGCCGAACCGGATTCTGGACGGCATGGACGATCGTATCTCGTTGCAGTTGTTGGCGGTGTTTTAAGGCAGGGCGGTGCGCTCGCAGCCTCTCCCCGCCTGCGGGGAGAGGGGCGGGCACCCGGCATCAATCCTTGTCAACCCGCCGCCCACGCGTCTTGATCGCATCCCAGGCGCCGAGTGCGCGCCGTCTCGACGCGTCCAGATCGACGATCGGCATCGGATAGTCGCGGCCCAGCACGATGCCGGCCCCGGCGAGCAGATCCGGCGGCGCGTCGAACGGCCGGTGAATCCACTTCACCGGCAACGCGCTCAACTCCGGCACCCATCGGCGCACATAGTCGTCCTCCGGATCGAAGCGTTCGCCCTGTAGCACCGGATTGAAGATCCGGAAGTAGGGCGCGGCGTCCGCCCCGCAGCCGGCCACCCATTGCCAGCCGAGCGTATTGTTGGCGAGATCGGCATCGACCAGCGTATCCCAGAACCAGCGCGCGCCCTTCAGCCAATGAATGCGCAGATTCTTGGTGAGCAGCGAGGCGGCCAGCATACGCACACGGTTGTGCATCCAGCCGGTCTGCCACAGCTCCCGCATGCCCGCGTCGACGATCGGGATGCCGATGCGTCCCCCGCCGCCAGGCGCGCAAGGCCTGCGGATCGTTTTCCCAGGGCAGGTGTTCGAAACCCTGTTCCCCTGGACGATCACGCGCCTGCGGATAATCGAGCAAGGGGTCGGCGAGCGCCGCATGCAGACGCGCATGCGCACCGGTCTCGCCGGGACGCCAGTTGCGATACAGGCCTTCGTCCCAGGCCTGGTTCGGCAGCAGCTGCAATGCCGCAAGCGGGCAGTTGTCCGCTGCATCGACGTCGATTGTATTTATGCGATCCGGGGCCGGCGTGGGCGGCGTGACGACCAGTGTCCTTTGCAACGTCCTCCAGAACGGCGTGAACACCCGGTAGGCGCCGCCGTCGCCTTTCGACAACTGCCAGGGTTCGATCAGCAGGCCGGCATTGAAACTGTGCGCGACGATGCCGGCGTCGATCAGTTGCGTTTTGAGCTCGCCGTCATGCGCTACCGCGTGCGGTTCGTAGCGACGATTCCAGAGCACTTCATCGATGGCGTAGCGTTGCCCGAGGCGGGCCAGGACGGTTGCCGGGTCGCCCTGTTGAAAGATCAGTTCCGCGCCGAGGCGGCGCAGCCGTTGTTGCAGTTGGGTGAGACTCTGGTGCAGCCACCAGCGGCTGGCGGCTCCCGGCGGCCAGTCAGTGTCAGTCGCAGGCCCCTGGATGAACACAGGCAGAATGCGATCGCCCCGGGCGACTGCATGCTGCAGCGCCGGGTTGTCGGCAAGCCGCAGATCGCGGCGGAACCAGAGGATGACATTGCTCACCGCGGCCGTGGGTCATGCTGCATTAGGGAGCCCCCGAATATTCATCTTCCGTCATTCCCGCGAAGGCGGGAATCCAGAGATTCAAGGAGATGGATCCCGGCATGCGCCGGAATGACGGGTTGTTCACCGTCTCCCCCTAGAGGATAGCCAGGCTGTCGGCGGCCTCTTCGCGCACGTCCGGGTCGGCGTCTTCGCGCAAGGCCTCGAGATAAGGCCGCGCAGCCGGGTCGTGTGTCAGGCCCAATGCATGACAGGCGTCCAGACGGATTCGGGCGTCGCTGTGCCCGGTCAGTGCGCCGAGTGCGTCGATCTGACCGCGGAGTAGGGCGCCGCCTTCGAGGTCTTCGAGAATCGCTGCGACGCCCAGGCGAATCTGCAACTCGGCCTCCGGGTCGCCGAGCAACTGCACCAGCGCCGCCGCGGTCTGCGGTGCGCGCTGCAAGGTCGCACGCACGCCCGCGAGATCGCCGGTCGTCAATAGTTCGCTGACATAGTCGGCGAGCCCGGTCGCCGACGCGGCACGCTCCGTCCATTGCGCCAGTTCCGCCGGCGAACGCAACCCGGTCAGCTCGAAAGGTCCCAGGCGCAGCCAGGGCACACCGCGCACGCCGAATTCCTGCGCGACGTCCGGGTGTTCGGTGATATTGACGACTTCCAGGCGGCCGATGCGCCCGCTCTTGATCAGCTCGCCGAGTCCCTGCAGGACCGTCGGGCAATGCGGGCAACCCTTGGCGATCATGAGCAGGGCGTCGGGTGGTGAATTGGGGTTCGGGTTCATGGCGAGGTACCGGAGTCCAGCCTGGGATGGCGGCGGGGTGAGAAAAATGAATCGGGTTGATGGCAGTGTACGCGACCCTCGCGTTGGTTGTCGCGACGCGCGTTGTTGGTTGCTGCAACAAGTGACATCTCATAACGCCGGTGCAGGGCGACGAGATCGCTGCCAGATCCTCAAGAAGACGGCCCCGGGCTCGCGCCCCAACGCGCCGTTCGGGAATCGACGCCTACGTCTGGAACTCCAGGATCTCGCAATTGCCGAAGTTCAATTCCAGCATTCGTTCCGCGGGCAGACCGCGCAACGCCGCGACCAGCACCCGCAGGGTTTCTTCGTGCGCCACGATCAGGACCGTCGTCCAGGGTCGTTCACGCAGCCAGTCGAGTACCGGCAGCACGCGCACCTGATAGTCGCGCAGCGACTCGCCGCCGGGCGGGCGAAGGTTCATGCGGTCGGCGCCGACCGCGGCGAAATACCCGGCCACCGGGCGGCCCTCGAAGCCGGAGCGGATATCGTTCAACTCGGGCCGCACTAAAATCGGCGCGCCGTGATAACGATTGACGAGTTCCGCCGTCTGTCGGGTGCGCGGCAGTTCGGAGACCAGGATCGCGTCGAGCGGCGCCGCGCGCAGCGTCTCGCC
>JBAYTM010000081.1:0-7824 GCA_041675685.1 Thiohalobacteraceae bacterium | reverse complement strand
GCCGGTGCTCGGCATCGTCGAGAACATGAGCATCCACATCTGCTCGAAGTGCGGCCACGAAGAGCACATCTTCGGTTCGGGCGGCGGCCAGCGGATGTCAGACCAGGCCGATGTCGACTTCCTCGGCGCCCTGCCGCTGGACATCCGCATCCGCGAGGAGACCGACAGCGGCAAGCCGACCGTCGTCGCCGAACCCGAAAGCCGTATCGCGCAGATCTACCGCGACATCGCCCGCCGCACCGCCGCCAAGCTGTCGCTGCAGGCCAAGAACTACGCGGCCAAGTTCCCGAAGATCGTCATTCAGAATAACTGATAAAGGCAGATGCAAGAGACAACATGCAAGATGCAAGAGACAGGTCATGCGGTTTTGACTTGTCTCTCGTCTCTTGCCTCTTGTCTCTCATAGAACATGTCCGCCAAAGCAGACGACTCGAGCCGCCGCCGGCTAGGTTGCCGGACGTCATCGTTCAGAATAACTGATATAAGGGCAGAGACCGGGATCAAGATGCAAGAGAAAGGTCATGCGGTTTTGACTTGTCTCTTGTCTCCTGCCTCTTGTCTCTCGTAGAAAAATGTCCATCAAAGCAGATAAGTGGATCCGCCGCATGGCGGAGCAGGGGATGATCGAGCCGTTCGAGGCCGGTCAGGTGCGCGAGGTCAACGGCAACCGGGTGATCTCCTTCGGCACCTCGAGTTACGGCTACGACATCCGTTGCGCCAACGAATTCAAAATCTTCACCAACATCAATTCGGCCATCGTCGATCCCAAGAATTTCGACGCCAACAGCTTCGTCGATGTGAAGTCGGACGTCTGCATCATCCCGCCGAACTCCTTCGCACTCGCGCGTACCGTCGAATACTTCCGGATCCCGCGCAGCGTGCTGACGATCTGTCTCGGCAAATCGACCTACGCGCGCTGCGGCATCATCGTCAATGTCACCCCGCTCGAACCTGAATGGGAAGGCCACGTGACGCTGGAATTCTCCAACACCACCCCGTTGCCGGCGAAGATCTACGCCAACGAAGGCGTGGCGCAGGTGTTGTTCTTCGAATCCGACGAGGTCTGCGAGACCTCCTACGGCGACCGCGCCGGCAAGTACCAGGGCCAGACCGGCGTAACCCTGCCGAAGACCTGATCCGCGGGCGCGCGGGGCATTAGCGCCGCGTATTGCGGGCCGTAATCTTTTCACCGCTTTGCAATTCTTACAGTGGGGCCTTGTGGCGGGCCGCTGCGATTCTGCGTTTTCTCCTCAAAATCTGTTTCCTTCCACCCGGCATGGTTCCCGCATGCCCGGTATCACGCGCCTCTCGCGCGCGAACAATAATGCGCCACTTACCGACTTCAGACGGACGGCTATGCGCCCGGCGATTCATTCCATACTCATCGAGAACGTTCATCCGGAGCTGAATTGCGGCAGGTATCCCGTCAAGCGCGAGGTGGGCGATGCGCTGGAGGTGTCGGCCGACATTCTCAAGCACGGCCACGACGTGCTCGCCGCGGTGATCAAATATCGCGAGGCGTCCGCGCGCGGCTGGCGCGAGACGCGCATGCGGCATACCGGCGACGATCGGTGGATCGGACGATTTCCGCTCGAGGCGAATAGCCGTTACCTCTATACCATCCAGGCCTGGACCGATCAGTTCGAGACCTGGCGAGAGGCCCTCGGTAAGCGTCTCGCCGCGCGCCAGGACCCGCGCGTCGAGCTGCTCGAAGGCCTGCAGCTGGTGGAGGCGGCGCTCAAAAGGATTACCAACGACGCCGACCGACGCAGCCTGGAACGCCTGCTCGAAAACGTCCGCGCCGCCCCGACCGATCTCGAGAAATCCGAACTGTTGCAAGGCGAAACGCTGCGGCAGGCGATGCAGCGCTATGCGGAACGCAGCGACGCGGCGACCTACGGACGCGAATTGGAGGTCGTCGTCGACCGGCTGGCTGCGCGCTATGCGGCCTGGTACGAAATGTTTCCGCGCTCCCAGGGTACGACGCCGGGCGTCGGCGCCAGCTTCAAGGATTGCGAGGCGCGTCTGCCGGACATTCAGGCGATGGGTTTCGACCTGGTGTATCTGGTCCCCATCCACCCGATCGGCACGACCAATCGCAAAGGGCCGAACAACAGCACCGAGGCCGGACCCGGCGACCCGGGCAGCCCCTACGCCATCGGCAGCAGTGAGGGCGGACATACCGCGGTGCATCCCGAACTGGGGACCCTGGAGGATTTCCGGGGCTTCGTGCAGGCCGCGCGTGAGCTGGGCATGGAGGTGGCCCTGGACATCGCCATCCAGTGCTCGCCGGATCACCCCTATATAAAGGAGCACCCGGACTGGTTTCGTTACCGGCCCGACGGTACGGTGCGCTACGCCGAAAATCCGCCGAAGAAATACCAGGACATCGTCAACATCGAGTTCCACGGGCCGCATCAGGACAGTGTCTGGCGGGAATGGCGCGATGTAGTCGCCTTCTGGATAGAGCAGGGCGTCAGCACCTTCCGCATCGACAATCCGCATACCAAGCCGATCCCGTTCTGGGAGTGGCTGATCCGCGACATTCAGGAACAGCACCCCGAGGTGATCTTTCTTGCCGAGGCGTTCACGCGCCCGAAACTCCTCAAGGCGCTCGCCAAGGCCGGCTTCACCCAGTCCTACACCTATTTCACCTGGCGCAATTTCAAACGCGAACTGATCGATTATCTGGAGGAGTTGACGCAGGGCGACGCGCCCGAATATCTGCGCCCGCACTTCTTCACCAACACACCGGACATCCTGCCGGAGTTCCTGCAGGATGGCGGTCGGCCGGCGTTCCAGATCCGTTTCGTACTGGCGGCGACGCTGTCGAGCCTGTACGGCATCTACAACGGCTTCGAACTCTGCGAGGCGCGCGCACTGCCGGGCACCGAGGAATATCTGGATTCGGAGAAATACCAGTACAAGGTCTGGGACTGGGATCGCCCGGGCAACATCAAGGACTACATCGCCCGCGTCAATCGGATACGGCGGGAGAACCCGGCCCTGCAGGAACTGACCAATTTGAGGTTCCACAGCGCCGACGACGAGAACGTGCTGTTCTACGGCAAGTCGACGCTCGCCGGCGACAACGTTCTCTTCATCGCCGTGAACCTCGATCCCTTCGAGGCGCATCAGGCCATCATCGAGTTCCCGCTCGCGGAGATGGGCGTCGCCGAAACCAAGGCGTTTCAGGTCGAGGAGCTGCTGAGCGGTAGAAGACATCTCTGGCGCGGGGCCCGGCATCGTATCGACCTCGACCCCGAACAGAATCCGGCCGCCATCTTGCGCCTCACCGGATGGACCTACCGCGATTACGTGGAGACCTGTTTCTAGGGCCCGCGGATGCGCGTCGACGACCCACTCTGGTACAAGGATGCAATCATCTACGAATTGCACGTCAAGGCGTTCTTCGACAGCGGCAACGACGGCAAGGGCGACTTCCGGGGGCTGACCGAAAAGCTGGAGTACCTCCAGGAGCTGGGCGTCAACACGCTCTGGCTGCTGCCCTTCTATCCGTCGCCACAAAAGGACGACGGCTACGACATCTCCGATTACCACGCCGTGCACCCGGACTACGGCAGCATGGCCGACTTCCGGCAGTTCGTGCGTGCGGCGCATCAGCGCGGGCTGAAGGTCATCACCGAGCTCGTCATCAACCACACCTCCGATCAGCACGCCTGGTTCCAGGCCGCGCGCCGTGCGCCGCGCGGTTCGCGCAAGCGCGACTACTACGTATGGAACGACGACGACAAGAAATTTCCGGAGACGCGCATCATCTTCAGCGACACCGAGATCTCCAACTGGACCTGGGACCCGGTCGCGCGTGCGTACTACTGGCATCGGTTTTTTTCGCATCAGCCGGATCTGAACCACAACAATCCGCAGGTCGTGAAGGCCATGGTGCGGGTCATGCGCTTCTGGTTCGATATCGGTGTCGATGGCGTGCGCCTGGACGCCATCCCCTATCTCTGCGTGCGCGAAGGGACCGACAACGAGAATCTGCCGGAGACGCATGCGGTGATCCGCTATATGCGCGCCGAGCTGGACCGCCTGTACGACAACCGGATGTTCCTGGCCGAGGCCAATCAATGGCCGGAGGACGTGCGCGAATACTTCGGCAACGGCGACGAATGCCACATGGCCTATCACTTCCCGCTCATGCCGCGCATCTACGTCGCGCTCGCCCAGGAGGACCGCCACCCGATCGTCGAGATCATGCGGCAGACGCCGGATATTCCGGACAACTGCCAATGGGCAATCTTTCTGCGCAACCACGACGAGCTGACGCTGGAGATGGTCACGGATCGCGAGCGCGACTACATGTACCAGATCTACGCGGTCGACCCGCAGATGCGGCTCAACGTCGGTATCCGTCGCCGCCTGGCGCCCCTGATGGACAACAACCGCGACAAGATCGAACTGTTGAACAGCCTGCTGATGTCCATGCCGGGCTCGCCGATCATCTACTACGGCGACGAGATCGGCATGGGCAACAACCTGTTCCTGGGCGATCGCAACGGCGTGCGCACGCCGATGCAGTGGACCCCGGACCGCAATGCCGGTTTTTCGCGTGCCGATCCGGAACGCTTGTATCTGCCGCCGATGATGGACCCGGTCTATGGCTACCAGGCCGTCAACGTCGAGGCGCAACTGCGCAACCCGGGTTCGCTGCTGGCCTGGATGACGCGCCTGATCGCCGTGCGCAAGGCGCATCGCGCCTTCGGGCGCGGCACGCTGGAGTTCCTGGACCCGGGCAATCGCAAGATCCTCGCCTACCTGCGTGTCCATGAAGACGAGATCCTGCTCTGCGTCGTCAACCTGTCGCGCTCGGCGCAGCCGGTGGAGCTGAATCTGTCGCGCTATGTGGGGCATGTGCCGGTCGAACTGATGGGGCACACCGCGTTCCCGCCGATCGGCGACCTGCCGTATCTGCTGACACTGCCGGGTTATGGCTTCTATTGGTTCAGCCTCTCGGAACACGCGGAGGTCCCGCCCTGGCACGAGGAGCACCTGCCGCCGATGGAGCTCCCGGTGCTGGTACTGCCCGAGGGCTGGCGCAGCCTTGCGGCGGACGATGCCGAAACCGAGGTGCGGCGGCTGCTGGCCGGCCGCGCGCGGCGTCAGCTGGAGCGCGACATCCTCCCGGCCTATCTGCCGACCCAACGTTGGTTCAGCGCCAAAGGCCAGGTCATCGAGGCGGCCGAGATCCTCGAAATGGGCGAATGGAGCGACGGCGCCCGAAGCTGGCTGTTGACCGGGATCCGGGTACGCACCGATGCGGGCGACAGCCAGGACTATCTGCTGCCGCTGGCGACGGCCTGGGAAGGCGACGAGGAGACCCTGCACCGGGTCGCGCATTGGACGTTGACGCGCATCCGCCAACGCGCGCGCATCGGGGTGATGTTCGACGCCCTGGCCGACGACGGCTTCTGCCACGCGCTGCTCGACGCCATCCGCACAGAGCGGCACGCCCCGCTGGCCGGTGGCGAATTGCGCTTCCTGCGCACCGAGGCACTCGCCGAACGCGACCCGGGCGGCGATCTGCCGGTCTATCGTCCGCCTCTGGAACAGTCCAACACGGCGGTGTTCTACGCCGAGGACTTCATGCTCAAGGTCTATCGCAAGCTCCGCGAGGGCGTCAACCCGGAGCTCGAAATGGGCCGCTTCCTCACCGAGGTCGCGCATTTCCCGCGCGTGGCGCCGCTGTTGGGCGGGATCGAATACCGTAGTGCCAATGGCGAGTGCGTCACCCTGGGGCTCCTCCAGGGTTTCGTGCCGAACCAGGGCAACGCCTGGTCGTACACGCTGGACTATCTGGAGCGCTTCCTGGCCGATCATCGGCTGGTCGCCGGTACCGACGAGCCGACGGAAGCCGATCCGCACAGCGCCTATCTCGCGCTGATGGAGACGCTCGGACGGCGGACCGCGGAGCTGCACGCCGCACTGGCGATCGTCAGCGGCGATCCGGCCTTCGATCCGGAACCCATCGTCCCCGACGACCTGGCGGGCTGGAGCGACCAGATACGTCAGGACATCGTCCGCAATCTCGACCGGCTGGCCACGCGTCGCGCGGAACTGTCGTTACCGCTGCAGGCGCAGGCCGAACGCCTGCTGGCGGCGCGCGAACCCTTGTCCGCGCAGCTGGATGCGCTCGGCGGCGTGCAGCCGCAGTCGCAAAAGACGCGGCACCACGGCGATTACCATCTCGGCCAGGTCCTGCTGGTGCAGAACGACTTCTTCATTACCGACTTCGAGGGCGAACCGGCCCGGCCGCTCGCGGAGCGCCGGGCCAAACACTCGCCGTTGCGCGATGTCGCGGGCATGTTGCGCTCCTTCCAGTACGCGGCCGGCGCAACCCTCGAAAACACCACCCGGGAACGCCCCGAAGACCGGCCGGTCTATGCGCCTTTGATCGCCGCCTGGCGCCGGGACGCGGCCGCGGCCTTTCTCGCGGGCTATCGCGAGATCGTTCCGGCCGCACCGGAGACCGAGGGCCTGTTGCGATTGTTCGGCATGGAGAAGGCACTCTACGAACTGGGCTACGAATTGGATAACCGGCCGGACTGGATCGGCATCCCGATCGCCGGTCTGCTGGAGCTGTCGGGCCTGGAGGGCCTGTGAGAAATCCGTCATTGCGGCGCCGGTGACGCCGAAGCAGTCTCGATCGATGAGGGCCTCCGAGGCGATACCCGGAGCGCACCTGTAACCAGCGGAAGGTACGCAGCATGAGCAACGTCATTCACCGCGTCTGGCGCGGTACGCCGTATCCCCTCGGTGCGACCTGGGACGGCCAGGGCGTCAACTTCGCGATCTTTTCCGAGCACGCCGAAAAGGTCGAACTGTGCCTGTTCAATGCCAACGGCAAGCGCGAGATCCTGCGCATCGCGATGCCGGAACAGACCGATCAGGCCTGGCATTGTTATCTCCCCGAAGCGCGGCCGGGGCAGCTCTATGGCTATCGCGTGTACGGACCCTACGCGCCGGAGCAGGGCCACCGCTTCAATCCCAACAAGTTGCTGCAGGATCCCTATGCCAAGGCGACGCTCGGTGAGCTGCACTGGAGCGATGCGCATTTCGGCTACAACCTGACCAGCAAGCGCGGCGACCTGTCGTTCGATCGGCGCAACAACAGCTTCGGCGTGCCCAAGTGTCTGGTCATAGACTCCGCGTTCACCTGGGGCGACGACCGGCCGCCGCATATCGCCTGGCATGAGACCGTCATCTACGAGGCGCATGTCAAAGGCCTGACCATGCGCCATCCCGAGGTGCCGCCGCAGCTGCGCGGTACCTATGCGGGAATGAGCACCGCGCCGGTGATCGAGTACCTGAAAGGCCTCGGGATCACCACGCTGGAGTTGCTGCCCGTGCACCACTTCATCGACGACCGCCATCTGGTCGAGCAGGGCCTGCGCAATTACTGGGGTTACAACTCGATCGGATTCTTCGCCCCCGATCCGCGTTATGCCAGCACGGCGGACCCGGTCAGCGAGTTCAAGACCATGGTCAAGACCATGCATCACGCCGGCATCGAGGTCGTGCTCGACGTCGTCTACAACCACACCGCCGAGGGCAACCATCTGGGGCCGACGCTCGGCTTTCGCGGTATCGACAATCGCGCCTACTACCGGCTGATGCCCGGCGACGAACGCCACTACATGGATTTCACCGGCTGCGGCAACACCCTCAACATGCTGCATCCGCGCGTCTTGCAGTTGATCATGGACAGCCTGCGCTACTGGGTCCTGGAGATGCACGTCGATGGCTTCCGCTTCGATCTCGCGGCCAGCCTGGCGCGCGAGCTGTACGAGGTCAATCGCCTCG
>JBAYTM010000080.1:0-7848 GCA_041675685.1 Thiohalobacteraceae bacterium | reverse complement strand
TGTCATCGCCGCCGGCGGTGCGGTACAGATACTTGGGTTCGAAGAGGGCGTATCGACCACGCGCATCATCGAGACGATCCGTGGAGGCGACGGCGGATAGATCATGAAGGATAGAAAATTTGACCACGAAGGACACAAAGGACACGAGGGAAGCTTGTTTGATGTAAAGGCGTGCGTCCGTGTTCTGAGTGAGTGTGCAAACTCCAGTGAAGGCTGGTGTGTTCTCCTCGTCGTCGGTTCAGAAATGACAGGCGAGTTTTAATTCATACCATGTTTTTACTTCGTGTTCTTTGTGTCCTTCGTGGTAAAAGTAAGTGTCCTTTTGGAAAGGGTAGCGCAGCATGATCATCGTCACGGGCGGGGCCGGCTTCATCGGTTCCAACATCGTCAAGGCGCTGAACTTGCGCGGGCGCAGCGACATTATGGTCGTCGACAATCTTGCCAACGGCGTCAAGTTCAAGAACCTTGCCGATTGCGAGATACAGGATTACCTCGACAAGGAGGACTTCATCGCTCAGGTGAAGGCCGGCGGCCGCTTCGGCACCAAGGTCGAGGCGATCTTTCACGAAGGCGCCTGTTCCTCGACGACGGAGTGGGACGGGCGCTATATGATGCGCAACAACTTCGAATATTCGAAGGTCCTGCTCAATTACTGCCTCGACATTAAAGCGGCCTTCATTTATGCGTCCTCGGCCTCGGTTTACGGGGCGGGCTGCGTCTTCAAGGAGGTCCGGGAGCACGAAGAGCCTCTCAACCTGTACGGCTACTCCAAGTTTCTGTTCGACCAGTATGTGCGCCGTGTGCTGCCGGCCGCAAAAAGTCAGATCGCCGGTCTTCGCTATTTCAACGTCTACGGTCCGCGCGAACAGCATAAGGGCAGCATGGCGAGCGTCGCGTTCCATCTTAATGGCCAGTTGTTGGATGTCGGCAGGGTGCGCCTGTTCGAGGGTTGTGACGGCTATGGCGATGGTGAACAGCGCCGCGATTTCGTTTACATCGACGATGTGGTCGACGTGAATCTGTGGTTTCTGGATCACCCGGACCAATCGGGCATCTTCAACGTCGGCACCGGCCGCAGTCAGCCGTTCAACGATATCGCGCGCGCCGTCATCGCCTGGCACGGCCGGGGCGAGATTGAATACGTCCCGTTTCCCGATCATCTGCGCGGTCGCTACCAGAGCTTCACCGAGGCGGATGTCTGCGCGTTGCGCAACGCCGGATACGACAGGCCGTTCAAGCCCGTCGAACAGGGCGTTGCGCTGTACATGGAATGGCTCAACGACCGTGCGGAGTAAATTTGAAGCCATGATTTTTACCGCTAAGGACGCGAAGGCGCACAAAGGAAAACCTGATGAATGCGAAACCGCGGGCGTCCTTGCTCTTCACGGAGAATGCCTGGCGACGGATGCCGGGACATACCTCCCCCACTCGCTCTGATCACCAGATTTAAGGAATTTCTTTACATCCGCTTAGTGTTTTCTTTGCGCGCCTTCGCGACCTTTGCGGTTAAATTGGCTTTTCATCGATCCGGATCACAGCCGTGCGCATTATCTATAGTCTCCTTCTCTACCTGCTGACGCCCTTCGTGCTGCTGCGCCTGGTCTGGCGCGGATTCCATGCGCCCGGGTATTGGCGGCGCTGGGGTGAGCGCTTCGGATTCATCCCGGAGATTACCGGTGAAGCGCCCATCTGGGTGCATGCCGTATCGGTCGGTGAAGTGCAGGCCGCGGTGCCATTGCTGAAGGCCCTGTTGAAGCGCTATCCCAACACGCCCCTGCTGGTCACGACGACGACACCGACCGGCGCGGAACAGGTCCGCGGTCTGTTCGAGGGGCAGATGCAGCATAGGTATATGCCCTACGATCTGCCCGACGCGGTGCGGCGTTTCCTGGCGCGCGCCCGCCCGCGGCTGGTGCTGATCATGGAGACGGAGATCTGGCCGAATCTGTATCGGGCCTGTGCCCGGCGCGCCATCCCGGTGTTGCTGATCAATGCGCGACTGTCGGAGCGTTCCGCGGCCGGCTACCGGCGACTCGGTTCCCTGACGGCCGCGACACTCGACTGTCTGCACGTCGTGGCCGCGCAGGGGCGCGCCGACGCCGACCGGTTGATGGCAGTGGGTGCGGCGCCGGAGCGCGTGCGGGTCACCGGCAGCATCAAGTTCGATATGAAGATCCCCGCCAGCCTGGTCGAACAGGCCGCGGTGCTGCGCCGTGACTGGGGGCTCCAGCGTCCGGTGTGGATCGCCGCCAGCACGCACGAGGGCGAAGATGAGTGGGCTCTGGAGGCGCATCGCAGTATCCGCGCACGCTTTCCCGACGCACTGCTGGTGCTGGTGCCGCGCCATCCGGAGCGCTTTGCGCGTGTCGTCGCGCTCTGTCGCGATCAGGGCTGGACTACAGTGCTCCGGAGCGAGCAACGAGCGACCGCGGCGGACACCGCGGTATTCGTCGGCGACAGCATGGGCGAGTTGTTGTTGTTCTTCGCCGCGGCCGATGTGGCCTTCATCGGCGGCAGTCTGATCCCGCACGGCGGGCACAACCCGCTCGAGGCGGCCGCGCAGCGCGTACCGGTGCTGTTCGGACCGCACATGTTCAATTTTGCGGAGATCGCCCGATTGCTGCTGACCGCCGGTGCCGCGCGCGAGGTCGGCGACAGTGGTCAACTCGCCGACAGCGTCGTGCACTGGTTCGCCGATCCCGCAGCGCGCAACACCGCCGGCGAGCGCGGCATCGCCGTCGTCGAAGCCAACAAAGGCGCGCGCGATGCAGTGCTCGGCATGGTGGCGGAGGCGTTGGACGCGGCGGGCCGGTCAACGGATTTCGCTAAAAACAAATTTAACCGCGAAGGACGCGAAGGCGCGCGAAGGAAACCCGGGTAATGTAGCGTCTAATGAACAACCTGGCCTTCCCCAAATCGAGTTTGGTTTGCGAGGACGTCTGCAGGACTTCCTCGTTTACGTTGATTTGGTTTTTTCTTCGCGCGCCTTCGCGCGCCTTCGCGGTTAAAGTTTTCTTTTTGAGGCACGTACCGGCCGCTTAACGGATCAACCCCGACAGCGCCTTGAACTGCGGATGGTGCGCGTCGCGCAGCCACTCGAACAGGATGGACTCGGTGTTGCTGACGACGATGCCGCTCTGGCGCAGGCGCGCGAGGGCGTTATCCCGGTTTGCGGTGCTGCGCGAGCAGGTGCCGTCTTCGACGACGAAGACCGCCATGCCGCGCGCGCGCAAGTCGAACGCGGTCTGCAGTACGCACACATGGGCTTCCATCCCGCAAAGGATCCACTGGGTGCGACCGTCCGCGCAGGCGGCCGCGTCGAAGCCGGCCGCGTCGCAGCAGGAAAACGCCGTCTTTTCCAGGCGCCGGGCAGCGCCTTCCAGCGCCGTTGCTAGTTCCGGTTCGGTGCCGCCGAGGCCGCGCGGGTACTGCTCGGTGTGCAGGATAGGAATGTCCAGCGTCTTGGCGGCCTCGACCAGGATTCCGGCGTTGCGCAGCACGCGCTCGCGTTCTTCCGGCGGCATGGCGGCTGTCAGCCGCGTCTGCACGTCGACGATCAGCAGCGCCGAGGATTCACGCCGGCAGAGTGAAAGCACAGGACCCGGTTCGAATTCAATGGTCATGTATCAGGGGTGTTCCGGGATCGCCGTTCCACTGAGGACGCCGCCGCACCGAGGAGGTCTGGGCTACTGCAACCAGTTCCCGAGCGCCCTGAGGTCGCCGGGGGCCAGCGTGCCGGAGGCCTGCTTGAGGCGCAGCGTGTTGAGCAGGTAGTTATAGCGTGCCTGGGAAAGGTCCAGTTCGGCCTGGGACAGGGCGCGCTGCGCGAGCAGAACGTCGACGATGGTCCGCGTGCCGACCTCGAAGCCGGTCTCCGCCGCGTCCAATGCCGTAAGGTTGGACGTGCGAGCACGTTCCGCCGCGCGGACTTCGCTGATGCCGAGCACGACGCCACGGTAGGAGTCGCGCGTCCCGCGTTCGATACTGCGCTGGCTGACATCCAGGCGCTCACGCGCCTCGTCGAAACGGAAGCGTGCGGCCCGCGTCTGTGAGTTCACCAGGCCGCCCTGGTAGATCGGAACGTTGAGTTGCAGACCGATGGCACCGTCGTTCCGTTCCACTTGCGCGATACCGCCGAAGTTGCTGTCGGTAAAACCGTAACTGGCAACCGCGTCGACCGTCGGCAGATGCCCGGCACGGGCGATTTCGATCTGCTGGCGCGCGGCCTCGGAACCGGCGCGCGCGGCCGCCAGGGTGGGATTCTGCTTCAGCGCCGTGTCGACCCAGGCCTGCAGGTCCTGGGGTTCCGGCGGAACCGGCCTGAAATCCTTGTCCAGCACCGGCGCGAGGTTTTCGTTGCGTTCGCCGATGATCTCGCGCAGCTGTTCGTAACTGGACGCCAGTTGGTCTTCGGCGCGGATCTCCGCGGCGAGCGCCGAATCGTAGGCCGCCTGGGCCTCCTGCATGTCGGTGATCGCCGAGAGCCCGACTTCGAAACGCTGTTGCGCCTGCTCCAGCTGGCGGCCGATGGCTTCCTTTTCGGCGCGTGCCAGGCGCAACGCATCCTGCGCCGCAAGGATCCCGAAATAGCGCTCGGACACGCGCACCATGAGTTCCTGTTCGGCAGCGCCGTATTCGGCCAGCGCCTGGGCGACAAAACTGTCGGCCTGTTCGAGCTGCACCCAGCGGTCCCAGCGGAACAGGGGCTGGGCGAGATTCAGACTGTACATCTGATTGGTGGAGTAGGTGGTGTCCGGTTGGCCGGGCTCGGGGTCACGGCGATCGTACATGTTGCGCGAAACCTCGCCGCTGGCGCCGAGATTCGGCAGCACGCCGGCGCGGCTCTGCGGCTTTACCTCCAGGGCGGCGTCGCGCGCCGCCGCCGCGGCGCGCAGGGTCGGATCGCGCTCCTGCGCGAGCTGATAGATCTCAAACAGCGTGTCCGCCGGTGCGGCGCCGACCAAACCACCCAGGCCGAGCGCGAGGATCAGGGTCGCAAGGCGAGTTCGTACAATCTTCATCTGGCTTACCGTCCGCAATTGATTGGAGCGGCGCCGCGGTTTTCGGCGCAGCAAAAAAATGAACGAGGCAGAGTCTACACCAGGAGGGTGAAGCCTGGGCTTGCGGCGAGTCAAGGCCGCGCGCCTGGAGGCGCGACCGCAACGCTCTCCAGGGTCGTTCCGGACCGAGGTTCCGCGCTACAGCCGCGCGCTTGGTCACAATGACGCGAAGATCATAATGGCCGGATGCCTCAGGGGCCGTTGCCCAAGCCGACGCACCCGCGTTAATAGGTCGGCATCTCCGGATCCACTTCGCGCTGCCAGGCCGCGACGCCGCCGGTAAGATTGACCACATTGGTGAACCTGAGTTCGGTCTCCAGATACCGGGCGACCGAAAAACTGCGGATGCCATGATGGCAGATGACGACCGTCTCGCGATCGGGATCCAGTTCATTGGCCTGACTGCGCACATTGCCCATGGGCATCAGCTGCGAACCCTCAATGCGGCAATGCTGAAACTCCCAGGGCTCGCGCACGTCCAGCAACAGCGGTGGTCGCGCGGCCTTTGCCAGATACCGGTTGAGTTCCGCTGCGGAAATCTGGCGCACGGACGTCAGAACCGGAAGCGGGGCGGCGTCGGTGCGTTGATCAGTGGCGGCACCGCAGTGTCGAACAGGCTCTCCCGCGACCACTGCTCCGGGCCGACACGGGTAATCAGCAACGCCTCCATGATCGGCGGTTGGCCGACGATGACGAACAGCCGGCCGCCGAGCCTGAGGCTGCGATGGAAACCCTGGTGCAGCACCGGCAGGGAACCGGTCAGCGCGATGGCGTCGAACGTGTCCTCGGCATCCCAACCGCTGGCCGCATCGGCGACCTTCAGCTCCACCCCGTCGATACCGGCGCCAGCCAGCTTGCGCTCGGCCGCGTGTTTGAAATCCTGGAAGATGTCGACGCTGACCACCCGCGCGGCCAGGCGCGCGAGACAGGCGGTGAGATAGCCGCTGCCGGTGCCGATCTCCAGCACCCGGTCGGCCGGATCGAGCGCAAGCGACTGCAGCAAGCGACCCTCGAGCCGCGGCGGCATCATATATTGGTCGTGTCCCAGCGGAATACTGATGTCCGAGAAGGCCAGGCTGGACCGGTATTGCTCCGGCACGAACAGCTCGCGCGGCGTCGCGGCGAGCACATCAAGCACGCGCTGATCGAGCACGTCCCAGGGACGGATCTGCTGCTCGATCATGTTGAAGCGCGCTTGTTCGAAGTCGAGGGTCGTCGCCGTGCTGCTCATCTGTTCCGTCTCCACCGCCGGTCCGCCGCGCCTGGCGATGTCCGCGCTAACGGCCTAATCCGGTTTGAATTATCGTCGTCGCCCAACGCTCTGCCCTGCAGCTCTGCGCGGCGCTCGGCTAGCGTACGGAGTTTGCGACCATCGGGCAAGTGTTGCCGCGGGGTCTCCGTTTCCATCGAATCCCTTAGCCGATCAAAGGCTTCCGGGCCTTCGTCTTGCATTGCTTCGAGGCTTCATTTACCGTGACGCATCGGCTAGGGGTGCCCCAAAATTTCAGAATCCGGTCGTACACCGGGCGGCAATGCAGCAGACGCCGCTTGGACGAACCGGTTCCGGGGCTGAGATCCACACCCTTCGAACCTGATCTTGGTTAATACCAGCGCAGGGAAGCCTGTTCAGCCACCAGCCTTCCCTCTTTTTTATTCTTTCCGTCCCGCGGCGCGGGGCAGGGGGCAGGACCATGAGTGCGATACCCGACGAGTTCATCCGCAAGACCGCCAAGCTGTCCGAAGAGGTCACGCGCCCCTTCACGAACTCCCGCAAGATCTACGTCCAGGGCTCGCGCGCGGACATTCGCGTCGGCATGCGCGAGGTCGAACAATCGCCGACACAGACCAATGCCAGCCCGGAAGAGAATCCGCCGGTGGTGGTCTACGACACCTCGGGGCCCTACACGGATCCCACCGCGCAGATCGATCTGCTGAAGGGCCTCGATCCACTGCGCGCGGCCTGGATCCTGGAACGCAACGACACCGAGCAGCTTGCCGGCCCGAGCTCCGAGTTCGGCCGCGCCCGGCACAGCGATCCCAAGCTGGCGCATCTGCGTTTCGAACATCTGCGCAAGCCGCGCCGTGCCCGGATAGTTAACGGGGCCGGCGCCAACGTCAGCCAGATGCACTATGCCCGGAAAGGCATCGTCACGCCCGAGATGGAGTATGTCGCCATCCGCGAGACGCTGCGCCTGGACGAGCTGCGCCGGGATCCGCGCTACGCCAAGCTGCTGCGCCAGCACCGCGGTCAGAGCTTCGGCGCCAACATTCCCGATCAGATCACGCCCGAGTTCGTGCGCGACGAGATCGCCCGCGGCCGCGCGATCATCCCCGCCAACATCAACCACCCGGAGCTGGAGCCGATGATCATCGGCCGCAACTTCCTGGTGAAGATCAACACCAACATCGGCAACTCGGCCGTCACCTCCTCGATCGAAGAGGAGGTCGAAAAGATGGTCTGGTCGGCCCGTTGGGGCGGCGACACGCTGATGGACCTGTCCACCGGCAAGAACATCCACGAGACGCGCGAATGGATCCTGCGCAACGCGCCCATGCCGATCGGCACCGTGCCCATCTATCAGGCGCTGGAGAAGGTCGAAGGGAAAGCGGAAGAGCTTACCTGGGAAATGTTCCGCGATACGCTCATCGAGCAGGCCGAGCAGGGCGTCGACTACTTCACCATCCACGCCGGCGTACGACTCAAATACGTGCCGCTCACCGCCAACCGCGTCACCGGCATCGTCTCGCGCGGCGGCTCGATCCTGGCCAAGTGGTGTCTGGCGCACCA
>JBAYTM010000079.1:0-7916 GCA_041675685.1 Thiohalobacteraceae bacterium | reverse complement strand
CTCCTGCGCGCGCCGGTCTTCGTCTTCGGAGATCTCCTTCTCCTTCAGCAATTCCTTGAAGTCGTTGTTGGCATCGCGGCGGATGTTGCGCACCGCGACCCGGGCGCCCTCGGCCTCGTGACGCACCACCTTGATCATGTCGCGGCGACGTTCCTCGGTCAGCGGCGGCAGCGGAATCCGCATCACGGTGCCCGCGGTATTGGGATTCAGCCCGAGATCGGATTTCATGATGGCCTTTTCGATCACCGCCACCATCGGTTTTTCCCAGGGCGTGACGATCAGCGTACGCGCGTCTTCGACGTTGACATTGGCGACTTGCCTGAGCGGCACTTCGCTGCCGTAGTAATCGACCGTGATGTGGTCCAACAGGCTGGTGTGGGCGCGACCGGTGCGCAGCTTGGTCAGGTCGTGCCGCAGTGTCTCGACGCTCTTGGCCATGCGGCTTTTGGCATCGGCGAGAATCTCATCGATCATCTTCTACTCCTTTACGACCAGCGAGCCGACGGCTTCGCCGCGCACGGCCCGCATCAGGTTGCCCGGTTCGTGAATATTGAACACCATCAGCGGCATGTCGTGGTCGCGACAAAGAATGATGGCGGTATGGTCCATCACCATCAGCTGACGGCGCAGCGCCTCGTCGTAGCTCAGGCGCTCGAAACGTTCGGCGCTCGGATCCTTCTTCGGGTCGGCGGAATAGACGCCGTCGACGTTGGTCGCCTTGAACATGACCTCGGCGCCGATCTCGATCGCGCGCAGGCTGGCGGCCGAGTCGGTGGTGAAAAACGGATTGCCGGTGCCGGCCGCGAACAGCACCACCCGCCCCCTGTCGAGATGCTGCAGCGCGCGCTCGCGTGAAAACGGCTCGCAGGCGGCCGCGATCGTCAGCGCGGACATCACGCGTGCCTCGCTGCCCTGGCGCCGCAACGCGTCCTGCATCGCCAAGGCATTCATGACCGTCGCCAGCATGCCCATGTAATCGCCGGTCACCCGGTCCATGCCGGCCGCGGCCAGGCCCGCGCCGCGGAACAGGTTGCCGCCACCGACCACCAGGCCGATCTGCACCCCGGCCTGCGCCAGTTCGTGGATTTCCGCCGCGAACCGGTCGAGCACCGCCGGGGCGATGCCGGCGCCCGCGTCGGCGAGGGCCTCACCGCTCAGCTTCAGGAGAATTTTTCGGTAGCGCAGTTCTGTTTTTGACATAGTTATTTCAGATGCTTGGCGATATCCGTTAATGTATTTTGCGACGCCGGTCGCGCGGTCGCCCATTGTCGTCTTTTTCGCGGGCAAATACCACGGAGCGCGGCGGTCCGCGGCGCATCCAAGCGCGGCCAGCGCCGGCTGATCGACGACCGTTCGGGCCCGGCCGATCCAAGCGCCGCTTACGCAATGGGGTCGCGCTGCGACCCCATTGCGGAACTGCCTTGCGGACCGGCGGCGCCGGTCGGGCCCGACTACTTGCCGCGCGCTTGGGCCATGACCTCGTCGGCGAAGTTCTCGGTCTTCTTCTCGATGCCTTCGCCGAGCTCCATGCGCTGAAAGCTCAATACGGTTGCACCGTTCTTCTCCAGCAGCTTGGCGACGCTGGTGTCCGGGTCCTTCACGAAGGGCTGGCCCAGCAGGGTGACCTCGGCGAGGTACTTCTTGATCCGGCCGTCGACCATCTTCGCGATGATGTCCGCCGGCTTGCCACTCTGTTCGGCTTGCGCGGCAAAGATTTCGCGTTCCTTCTGGATCATGTCCGCGGCGACTTCCGATTCGTTCACGCAGACCGGACGGCTGGCGGCGATGTGCATGGCGATGTCCTTGGCCAGGTCTTCGCTGCCGCCTTTCATTTCGACCAGCACGCCGATACGCGCGCCGTGCAGATAGGCGCCCAGCGTGCCGTTGGTCTCGACCAGGGTGAAGCGACGCACATTCATGTTTTCGCCCAGCTTGGCGACCAGTTCTTTGCGCGCGTCGTCGACGCTCACGCCGCCGTCGTCGAGCGGCATCTCGAGCAGCGCCTCCAGAGAAGCCGGCGCACTGGCCAGAATCCGCTGCGCCACCTTGTTCGCGAAGCTTTGAAACTCTTCCTTCTTGGCGACGAAGTCGGTTTCGCAGTTGACTTCGACCACGGCCGCGCGGGTACGGTCGGCACTGAGCTCGATGATGATCAGGCCTTCCGCGGCGACGCGACCGGCCTTCTTGTCGGCCTTGGCGAGTCCCGACTTGCGCAGCATCTCGACGGCCGCTTCCATATCGCCATTGACATCCACCAAGGCCTTCTTGCATTCCATCATGCCGGAGCCGGTGCGCTCGCGCAGCTCCTTGACCTGTGCCGCTGAAATAGACATGAGCTGAACCTCTTTCGCTAACTGAATTCTTGAACGCTCTGAACGCCGACAGGCGCCGCGGCAATAAAATCGGCGGCATCCACTGGTTCAGAACCTGCTGAGAACGCATGGGGCCGGCAATTGCCAGCCCCATGCCGGGTCATACCGACTCAGGCGTTCTCTTCGCCGGCGGCCGCCGCCGGACGTTTGTCGCCGGTACGGCCGCGCTTGCGCGCCGACTTGTCGGAGGCACCCGTCTCGTCCATCTCGATGAACTCGTCGTTGCCGCCGGACAGGTTCGCACCGGTCGCCTTGCCGTCCAGCACCGCCTCGGCCGCACCGCGGACATATAGCTGGATGGCGCGGATGGCGTCGTCGTTGCCGGGGATGACATAGTCGATGCCGACTTCGGAATTGTTGGTGTCGACCACGCCGACCACCGGAATACCCAGCTTACGCGCCTCGCTGATGGCGATCTTCTCGTGCCCGACGTCGATGACGAAAAGCGCGTCCGGCAAATGGTTCATGTCTTTGATGCCGCCCAGGCTGCGCTCGAGCTTCTCCATCTCGCGGGTCAGCATCAACGCCTCTTTCTTGCTGAGACGATCCATACTGCCGTCCTGCGACATCGCCTCGATGTCTTTCAGACGCTTGATGGACTGGCGTACCGTCTTGTAGTTGGTGAGCATGCCACCCAGCCAGCGGTAACTGACGTGCGGCATACCGCAACGACGCGCTTCCTCGGCGACCACATCGCGGGCTGCGCGCTTGGTGCCGACGAACAGGATGCTGCCGCGCTTGGCGGCGAGACTGCTGAGGTAGTTCATCGCCTCGTTGTAGAGAGGCAGGGTCTTTTCCAGATTGATGATGTGGATCTTGCTGCGTTCACCGAAGATGTAAGGGGCCATCTTCGGATTCCAGTAACGGGTCTGGTGACCGAAATGCACGCCAGCTTCCAACATCTGGCGCATGGTGACGTTTGCCATGAGGGTAGAACTCCGAATTGTAAGGGTTAGGCCTCCATGCGCCCCGTGTGACCACCCCGACCGTAATCGGGGCACCCAGCCACACTGTATCGACGCATGTGTGAATTTGCGGCCAACGTTCCAGGGCACATTGCCCTGGTTTACGTCCGGTCCGCTTAACAAGCGCGCCTTTATAACATAAACTGGCGGCCGCAACAATTTCCGGGCAGCACCCATTCCCCCGCCGAATCAACAGGTTCTCATGTCCATCACGATCAAGACCGCGGAAGAAATCGACAAGATGCGCAACGCCGGCCGGCTCGCCGCAAAGGTGTTGCAGATGATCCGGCCGCACGTCAAGGCGGGGGTGATGACCGGCGAACTGGATCGCATCTGCCATGACTATATCGTCAACGATCTGCAGGCGATCCCGGCCCCGCTGAACTACCGCGGCTTTCCGAAGTCGATCTGCACCTCGCTCAATCATCAGGTCTGTCACGGCATCCCCGGCGATCGCATGTTGAAGAACGGCGACATCCTCAACATCGACATTACTGTCATCAAAGACGGTTTCCACGGCGACACCAGCCGCATGTTCCTGATCGGCGAACCCTCGGTGCAGGCCAAGCGCGTGACCAAGGTCTGCTACGAGGCGATGGCGATCGGCATCCAGATGGTCAAGCCCGGCGTGCGCCTCGGCGATATCGGTCATGCCATTCAGACCCACGCGGAGGCGGCGCACTTTTCGGTGGTCCAGGAATACTGCGGACACGGCATCGGCCGCGAGTTCCACGAAGAGCCACAGGTGTTGCACTACGGCACCCCGGGCACCGGCGTCGAACTGGTACCGGGCATGACCTTCACCATCGAGCCGATGATCAATGCCGGCAAACGTCACACCAAGCTGCTGCCGGACGGTTGGACCGTGGTGACGAAGGACCATAGCCTGTCCGCACAGTGGGAACACACGGTGCTGGTCACCGACAGCGGTTACGAGGTCCTGACGCTGGCGCCCGACGAATCTCTGGACCGCATGCCTTTGCTGCCATGACCGCAGGTCGTCGCGAGGCCCGCCTCGACGCGCCGGATGGCGCCCCGCCGCTCGACGACCTGTACGACCACCAACGCCTCGACGCGGCACTCGCCGCGGCGACGCCTCGCCCCTCCCAGCTGCGAGAAATCCTCGACGAGGGCACCGCCGCGCTGCAGCGGCATTTCGAGGCGGGCGTGCCCGCGGACCGCCTGGTCCACGGCCGCTGCCGCCTGATCGATGAACTCCTCCAGCGTATCTGGACGCATGTCCTCGCTGCCGACGCCGACCGATTGAGTCTGGTCGCCGTCGGCGGATACGGCCGCGGCGAACTCCTGCCGCACTCCGACGTCGACCTGCTGATCCTGCTGCCGGAGACCGAAGCCCCGACATTGGTGACGCGTCTCGAGGCCTTTGTGACACTGCTCTGGGATGTCGGTCTGGAGGTCGGTCACAGCGTGCGCACGGTCGAAGACTGCGTCGTCCAAGGCGAGCGCGACATCACGGTCGCGACCAATCTGGTCGAGGCCCGGTTGCTGTGCGGCTCCGCCGAGCTGTTCGGGCGCATGCGCGAGGCGACCAGCCAGGAGCGCATCTGGCACGGCGCGAGCTTCTTCGAGACCAAGCTCAAGGAACAGATCGCCCGCCATCACAAGTTCCACGACACCGCCTACAATCTCGAACCCAACATCAAAGAAGGTCCCGGCGGGCTGCGCGACATCCAGATGATCGGCTGGGTCGCCAAACGCCATTTCGGCGTGGACACGCTGCACGGCCTGGTAGAGCACCAGTTTCTCACCGAGCATGAATATCAAACCCTGAGCGATGGCCAGACCTTTCTCTGGAAGATCCGTTTCGCATTGCACAGCCTGACCAATCGCCGTGAAGACCGGCTGCTGTTCGACTTCCAGCGCACGCTCGCCGAACAGCTGGGTTACACCCAGGACGGTGGCCCGGTGCTGGCGGTGGAACAGTTCATGAAGCACTACTACCGAACTGTATTCGAACTGAACCGGTTGAACGAAATGCTGTTGCAACTGTTTCAGGAGGCGATCCTCTATGCGGAGGATGTCGAGGAACCGGTTGCGATCAATAAGCGTTTCCAGGCGCGCAAGGGCTTCATCGAGGCACGGCATGAGCAGGTGTTTCTGCGCTACCCGTTCGGACTGCTGGAGATCTTCCTGCTGCTGGCACAGCACCCGGAATTGAAGGGCGTGCGCGCTTCCACCATCCGGCTGATTCGCGATCACCGACATCTGATCGACGACGATTTCCGCAACGACCTGCGCACGCGCAGCATCTTCATGGAGATCCTCCGGCAACCCCGTGGGGTCTGGCATGAATTGCAGCGCATGAACCGCTATGGCGTCCTGGCGGCCTATCTTCCGGTGTTCGGACGGGTCGTCGGGCAGATGCAATACGACCTGTTCCATACCTACACCGTCGACGAGCATTCGCTGTTCCTGCTGCGCAACCTGCGACGCTTCGCCGTGCCTGAGTACGCGCATGAATTTCCCTTGTGCAGCGAACTGTACGGCGACCTGCCCAAACCGGAGTTGCTGTTGATCGCCGCGCTTTTCCACGATATCGCCAAAGGCCGTGGCGGCGATCATTCCGAGCTTGGCGCAGCCGACGCGATAGACTTTTGCGAACATCACGGTCTGAGCCAGCACGATACGCACCTAGTCGCCTGGCTGGTGCAACATCATCTCCTGATGTCGACCACCGCCCAGCGGCGCGACATTTCCGACCCGGCGGTGATCAACGACTTCGCACAGCAGGTGCAGACCCCGGTACGCCTGAATTATCTCTACCTCCTGACCGTCGCCGACATCCGCGCCACCAGCCCGGACCTGTGGAACTCCTGGAAGAATGCCCTGCTGCTGGAGCTCTTCAATGCCACGCGCATTGCGCTGCGACGCGGCCTCGACAACCCCTTCGTGCAGGACGAATTCATCCTCGCCGCGCGCACCGAGGCGCGTCACCTTCTAGAGCAGGCCGGCGTAACCGGCGCGCAAGTCGATGCGATCTGGCAGGACTTCGAGAACGATTACTTCCTGCGCCACTCGCCGCCGGAGATCGCGTGGCACACGCGGTGCATCATCGACCACCAACCGAGTGACCGGCCACTGGTCGAGCTGCGGCACAGCGACGCGCGCGGCGGCACCGAACTGTTCATCTATATGCGCATCGACGACACCTTGTTCGAACGCACCACCGCCCTGCTCGACCAACTCGGCCTCGACATCCATGACGCGCGCATCAGCACCGCGCGCAACGGCTACGCGCTGGACACCTATCTGATCCTCGATGAATCGGGCACGCCGATCCGCGGCGAGCTCCAGACGGGGCATATCGTCGACACACTCACCAAGGAACTCACCCTGCTCAGCGATCAGCGTCCGCGTGTCACCCGCAGGCCGCCGCGGCGCTTTCAGCATTTCAAAGTACCGACGCAGATAGGTTTCAGTCTCGACGCGCCGAACCGCCGCACGCTCATGGAACTGATCACCGGCGACCGCCCCGGACTGCTGTCCGCGGTCGGCAGCGCCTTCAGCGCCTGCGGCGTGCGCCTGCAGAACGCACGTATCGCCACCTTCGGCTCACGCGCCGAGGACGCGTTCTACATCACCGATATTCATAATCTTCCGCTGCAGGAACAGCAGCAGGAACAGCTGCGGGCGTATTTGCTCGATAGTCTGAACGCGGCCGAGAACGGCGCATGACCGGGCGTTGGGCGACGGCACGATCAACAGCGGTTGAAAGGTGTGATCAGGAGATGTACCGCGCAAGGCGGAAACGGGGAGAACGCGGCGTGCACCCCTAGTACACGCGCAGTTTGGGCGCGATTCTCAGCAGCAGCCTGTCAAACCGGGGACTCGATAAGCTCCAGGGCATTGCCGTCGGGATCGCGACAAAACAACGCCCGCCGGCCGGAGCGGCTTTTCGTATAGCCGATACCGGCCGTGTCCAACACCTGCGCCAATTCATCCAGCGACGCGACCCGCAACGCCAGATGCCGGTCTCGTCCACCATGTTCCGGGCGACCCTCGGTCGGATCGGGGTTGGGCACCTCGAGAAGATGAATCTGTTGTTCGCCGACCCGCAGCCAGGCGCCGGGATAGCCGAGGTCCGGGCGGCTTTCGTCGACGGACAGTCCCAGCAGGTCGCGATAGAAACGCAGGGATCGTCCGGTATCGGCGACCACCAGGCTGACGTGATCGATGCGCAGAACTTTCATCCACTCTACTCGTGCGTCTGTAAACGCGCCGCCCAATAGGCCGCGGCGATGATCAGCACCCCGCCCAGCCACTCACGCGGCCGGACCACTTCCTCGGTCAGCAAGCCCGCGGACACGGCACCGGCAACCAGTTCGAACAACATGATGATCGCGGAACGGTGTACCGGCATATGGGTCACGCCGTATTGCGTCGCGATGGTCATGATGACAATACCGAACCAGCCCAATGCCACCGCGCCCAGCCAGACGTTGCCCGGCGCCTGCGGAACGGCCGGCGCGACGGTCGCGATCCAGATTGCGGCGACCAGCAGCACGCCGACCCAGCTGACGACCACCTTCACCTGTATGGACGTCCCTTGCAGTCGCCG
>JBAYTM010000078.1:0-7952 GCA_041675685.1 Thiohalobacteraceae bacterium | reverse complement strand
CCGAATTGCCAGTTGATCCGGCACCCGATCACGATTTCCTACGGCTCGCCGCGCCGGCCCCGGACGACTCCGCTGCAGCGAGCCCGCTTAGTCTTGACGGTGACACCCTTGGCACTGACACCCAGGAATCGGAGCTCGCGCCGGTTTGCCACAGTATCGGGCCCTTCCCGGATCGTCAGCATCTGAACGCGGCCATGGAGCGTCTGAGCGAATTTGACCTCGAACTCACAATTCGCGCCTCGCAGATAGAACAGCCCTCCGGATACATAGTCTATCTGGCCGCAATGCCACGGGCGGAGGCGCGGGCCATTGTGCGAGAACTCGAAGCGAAGGGCGTCCAAGACTATTTTCTTGGGCGCGAGAACGTCATCTCATTGGGTATTTTCTCCGCCAAACGCATGGCCGAAGAGCGCGCGCGCGCGATCACGCGCTTGGGCTACGAGCCGCTCCTGGGGACGCGCTTTGTGACGCGCGAGGTATTCTGGATAGACCTGCAGGAAAGCGGGCCGCAGCGCGTCGACGATGCGCAGTGGCAAGCCCTGCTCGGCTCCCAAGAGGATGTCCGGCGAGAGCCGGTTGCCTGCGAATGATTGCGGCCTCCCGGCGGATTGCCTAGAATCGCGTCCCCGGAAATCGATTCATTGCTGGCGTAGCTCAGTTGGTAGAGCGGCTGATTTGTAATCAGTAGGTCACGGGTTCGATTCCTGTCGCCAGCACCACATCGGGTAACAGCCAGGCAACCTTTGTCGGCTGGCTTAACTGCTCAAACCACCGCTTCACACTTAACTGTTTGAATTTTAGAGCTGTACCGGTCGGGGTGCGCGACAAGCCGTTGGTAGAATTTACACGTCCCGGCAAAGCCCATGCTGTAAGTTCAAATATCCCTGTAAAATCAATGCGCTTTTCAAGGCGGCCCGAAACCTGCTTACGGAAGCGAACCGTCGTGTTTTGCGACGACAATATTCATAACAAATTCAAGTTGGAGAGGTGAGTGATGTCCTGGAAGACACTCGGTGTGATCCTGGTGGCGGCTGGTGTCTCGGGCCTGCCCGCAACCGGGACGGCTGCGTCCTACGCCATATCGGTTAATCAGATTTCCAATTTCTCGATGAGCTTCGCCGCCGGGTCGGGCACATTATCCGGCTTCACCTTCTCGAATAGCGCGGCTGCCACCGAAGGCGGTGGTTCGGCAGGGCTAAACACCAGTGACGCCCCCGCTTCCTGTCTCTTCTGTGCCTTCAACAATCAGTTCTTCGCCCACAGTACCGCGGGTGACGGCTTCTCCTACGGTGATGCGCTCATCGCCAGCGCCGACGTGGCGGGTGGTGTAGGGAGCGCAAGCGCCATAGCGGAAAGCTACGCGCTATACGGCACCGCGTACGCCACGGGGTCCAACCAGTTGACCTCGATGTCGTTCAGCGTGGCCGCGGGTTCGCAGATCAATTTTGGCTTCGACGCGAATCTCATAATGGAAACCTGGCTGTCGGCGGGCGGTCAGTCCGCGCTGGCACAGAGCGCGATGCAGATCACCTTGTCCAATGCGTCGGGCACGGTGTTCGACTGGAGCCCTGCGGCGCTGAATCGGTTGCTGGGTGCCAACGAGAGCGACTCCGTCAACGGCTATTTTGCGACCTCCACGGGCGTGTTGGCGGGCGGCGCCTACACGCTGCGGATTTCGATGGAACAATTGACCAACGTGTCGGCGGTGCCGGTTCCGGCCGCGGCCTGGCTGCTCGGTTCCGGGCTTGTCGGCATAGTCGCCGTAGCACGGCGGCGTAACGCCAAGTAACCCAGTACGACGCAACTCATCGAACGGCGGCCTCCGGCCGCCGTTTTGCGTTCCGCCCTTTCCGCGGCTCTGCGCGCCGGCTCTCCTCTTGCTTCTTGCTCGCACCTGTATATACTCCCAGTATGCTGTATGTATACACAGGGTATATGACATGTCGGAATTGACCGCTCGCCAAGCCGAGATCCTGGATCTGATCCGCAGTTCGATCGTCGAACGGGGTTCCCCCCCAACGCGTGCCGAGATCGCCGCGGCCTTTGGTTTCCGCTCCCCGAATGCCGCGGAAGAGCATCTGAAGGCACTGGCGCGCAAAGGCGCCATCGAACTGCTGCCCGGCTCTTCGCGGGGTATCCGCTTACTCGAGGAACCCGGGCTACCGGTGGTGGGCAGGGTTTCTGCGGGGGCGCCGATCCTGGCGGAGCAGCACATCGAGGCGCATTACGGCGTCGACGCCCAGGTGTTCCAGCCGCGTGCAGATTACCTGTTGCGAGTGCGCGGGATGAGCATGCGCGATGCAGGCATTCTCGAGGGTGATCTGCTGGCGGTTCATCGCACGCCTGAGGCCCGCAACGGCCAGATCGTGGTGGCGCGCCTGGGCGAGGAAGTCACCGTCAAACGCTTCCAGCGGCGCGGTAGTCGTGTGCAATTGCTTCCGGAAAATCCCGATTTCCAACCGATCGAAGTCGACCTGCGCCGTCAGTCGTTGGTCATCGAAGGGTTGGGTGTGGGCATACTCAGGACAGGACAGGCGCTATGAATCTCGATCTGTTGCAGTACGGCAACCCCTGGCGCGGCAACCTGCCTGGTGTGGCGGCGCCCGGTCTACCGAGCGGCTTTCCCGAGCTCGACGCCATGCTTCCCGACGGCGGTTGGCCGCGAGGCGCGCTCACGGAACTGCTGGTGTCCAACGAAGGCGTCGGCGCGTTGCAGCTGTTGCTGCCGGCCCTGGCTCGTTTGAGTCAGCAACGCCGATGGATCGCGTGGGTTGCGCCGCCTTATGTTCCTTACCGGCCCGCGCTGGTCGCCGCCGGTGTTGATGTGTCACGTCTGCTGTTCATTCATCCGCGCGCCGGCGACGATGGGCTGAGCACGGTCGAGCAAAGCCTCCGCTCCGGGACCTGTGGGGCCGTGCTCGCATGGCCGATGGCAGGCGACGGAGCGACCTTGCGTCGCTTGCAGCTAGCGGCGGCCGAGGGCGATGCCCGGGGCGTCCTGTTCCGGCCGGCCCGTCTTGCTGAGCAGCCGTCGCCCGCCATCTTGCGATTGCGTATCGAGCAGGCCGAAAACGGATTGGACCTGAGTTTGATCAAGCGTCGGGGCGGCTGGGCGGCGGGTCCGGTCAGTCTTTCGATGGATCGGTTGCTGGTGGCGGCCGGCACGGCGCGCGCGCTCTGCTGATAGTGCCGGTCGTGGCGCATGGTCCTGGTGGGCAGGCGACGCCAGAGAAGGGGCGATCAGATCAGAATTCGAGCGAGGCTAGAGGTACTGCCGCCAGTGGTCCGGGCGGTGATCCCGGCAGCCGTGCTCGATCTTGCGGTACCGGTTGACGAAGACGGCCTGTGTGCAGTTGCCGCGGCCACGCTTGCAGCCGAGGAGATCCTGTTGCGCGTCTTCGGTGTAGTAGTAGAGCGCGCGACGGAGCTTCGTCAGGAGCGAGTTGTCCAGATGAAACCCGAGTTCGGCGAGCAATCCATCGATCACCAGCAGGGTGACGAGCCGGATATCGTAACTGACCCGGATTAATTCGGAATGCTGCGGGCGTACTCGCAGCACACCTTCCAGGTCGGCAAGCACCAGCGTCGCCGTTTGTGCCTGATTCGGGTCGCTATGCGGACCGCGGAACCAGATCTCGCG
Organism: Thiohalobacteraceae bacterium; assembly: GCA_041675685.1. GTDB lineage: Bacteria > Pseudomonadota > Gammaproteobacteria > Thiohalobacterales > Thiohalobacteraceae > JAHJQQ01. Next base: position 4,312 of record JBAYTM010000078.1, on the reverse strand, counting down.
GTGTTTGATGGCATCGAGTTCTGCACTTGGAGCGTTTACCTGCATAGCCTGATGCTAGCCAGTTTCAGGCATTAATCAACCCTCGGCCGGAGATCTCGGGAGCGCGGCGATCCGTGGGTATACAAAATCACTGCGCTCAATTAGTTAGCATCCGCGGCAATGAAGAGTTGCGGGGCACGCGGTGACCAGCGGAGCAGGTGACGGGTTCAGGGCGGTAGCCGCTTCTTTATCCAACGGCCCTCGGTGACCCGCGGCTGTCCGCTCAGATCGCAGGTCGTCGTGACCGCATCGAAACCCGCTCCAGTAAACAGCTCCGCAACGGCCGCGCCCTGATCGAAGCCGTGCTCGACCAGCAGGTATCCGCCGGGACGCAAATGGTCCGGCGCGTCGGCGATGATGCTCCGCAGATCGTCGAGGCCGTCCGCGCCGGCGACCAGGGCGGATTGCGGTTCGAAGCGCACATCGCCTACGCCCAGATGCGGGTCGCCGGCCCGGATGTAGGGTGGATTGCTCAAGATGATATCGAAGCTTTCACGGGCAAAAGGCGTATACCAAGAGCCGTGGTGGAAGCTCAGGTTGCGCAGGGCAAGACCTCGTGCGTTGTGCTCTGCGACCGCCAGCGCAGCGGCCGACTCATCGCAGGCAACGATCCGACAGGAAGGGCGCTCGCTCGCCACCGCCAGCGCGATGGCGCCCGTTCCCGTGCCAAGATCGGCAACGTCCCATTGCGCGTCGGTTGGGATTCGGGACAGAGCGCGTTCCACCAACAGTTCGGTTTCCGGTCGCGGGATCAAAGTGTCCGGCGTCACCTCGAGATCCAGCGACCAGAATTCGCGTTGGCCGAGAATGTGCGCCATAGGTTCGCCGGCGGCGCGGCGCGCGGCCAGCGCGGCAAACTGCTGAGCCTGCGCTTCCGTGAGGGTGCGTTCCGGCCAGGCAAACAGATAACTGCGCGGTTGCCCCAACGCCCTCGCGAGCAGAAGTTCCGCATCCAGACGCGCGGACGGGTGCAGGGCCAGCGTTGCGGCCGCGGAAGCGAGTGCGTTGGCGAGCGTGGGCGGTGGCATGGAATCGAAGCGAAGGGAGGGGGCTGCTTTGCGACCGACATCATACCGCGAGCGAGCCGCCACTGTCCCGGCGCCCGCTTGCCGACCCGTTGCGCCCGCGGTAAGGTTGGGCGCGCTGCACGGGCAGCCTTGCCGAGACACGGGATGTCATTTTCCAGCATTGCCAGATCGATTTTGAGGCACAGGCCGTTGCGGTCGGGGCGGCCGCTATGGCCGCAGGTCTGCTTGGCGTTACTGCTCATGCTGGCGCAGACCGGGGTGCTCCTGCACGTGCTCGAGCACGAGTCCACGGCATCGGATGCCTCGTGCGCCGTATGCCTGGGCGCGCAACATCTCGGCGATGCCGTGCACGGGTCGCCGTTGACGGCGGCAATGCTGTCGTCCACCGGACCGCTTGTCCCGTCCACGGTCATCGTTCTGTGCGTCGCTCCCCGCGTACCCTTTTCTGCGCGCGCGCCCCCCGTTCATTCCTGATCCTTCGTCGTAAAACAACTCCTGTGCGGTGCTGCTCTCAATGGGCGTGCGCCGCCGTGGAGCATTCCAGATTTTTACGGAGTCACGGCAATGAACCGATACGCACGCATGGTGGGCCTCGCCCTGCTCACGTTGACGCAAACAGCACAGGCTGGAAGCGATGCCGATCTGGACGCGCTGCGTCAAGAGATCGCGGCACTCAAGGCGGAATACGAGCGTCGCATCCAAGCCCTGGAACAACGCCTGGAGACGGCTGCGGCAAGGCCGGCCAGGGCGCCGGAGGCTGCGCCTTCCGCGGCGCTCAAGCCGGCCAAGTCCGCATCCAGTGTGGCAACAGTCCCCGCAGTCGCAACCTCGCAGCGCGACTTCAATCCCGCGATCAGCTTGGTGCTCGACGGGAAGCTTACACAGTTCACGGAGGATCCCGAGGATTACGCGATCCCCGGTTTTCAACTAGGCGGCGAGGCCGGGCCCGGCGAGGAAGGTCTCTCCGTGCAGCACTCGGAACTGATCATCAGCGCCAACGTCGACGACCTGTTTTTCGGTCAGCTGACCGCCGCCATCGCGTCGCACGAGGACAGCACCGAAATCGAGCTGGAGGAGGCGTACATCGAGACGGCCGCGCTGGGCTCGGGTCTGAACCTGCGTGCGGGCCGCTTTTATTCCGGGATTGGCTATCTCAACCAGCAACACGCGCACGCCTGGGATTTCGCGGACGCGCCACTGGTGTATCGGGCGCTGTTCGGCGATCAGCTCAACGACGATGGTCTGCAGCTGAGCTGGATCGCGCCGACCGATCTGTACTTTACTATCGGGGCCGAAGCGCTGCGCGGCGCCGATTTCCCGGCGGCGGGCGATGCGCACAGCGGGCTCGGCGCAGGGACTCTGTTCACCAAGTTTGGCGGCGACATCGGCGCGAGCCACAGCTGGCAGCTGGGGCTTTCGCACTGGCGCGCCGACGTCATCGACCGCGTGGGAGATGGTCACGCGCATGGCGGCGGCGACGCGGTCGCGCAGGTGAGCTTCAACGGCGACAGCAGGATCAGCGCGCTCGATTTCGTCTGGAAATGGGCGCCCGCGGGTAACGCGACGCGCACCAACCTCAAGTTGCAGGCGGAGTATTTTCAGCGCGACGAAGACGGCCTGGTGTCCATTGCCGAAGCCCCGATCGAAGAGACTCTGTACGACGGCAGGCAACGCGGTTGGTACGCGCAGGCGGTATATCAGTTTCGGCCGCGTTGGCGCGTCGGTCTGCGCTATGACCGTCTGACCGCCGACAATACCGGCAGCGACGCCGCGGTGCTCACCGAGGCCGGCCTGGATTCGCTGGGGCACGACCCCAACCGCTACGCGCTGATGTTCGATTACTCGCGCAGCGAATTCAGCCGGCTCCGGTTGCAATACAACCGCGACCGATCTCAGCCCGGAACCGACGACCAGTTCTATCTGCAGTACATCATGAGCCTGGGCGCACACGGTGCGCACGCGTACTGAAAATTGCGCCCGGCAGCGGCGTCGGCCGGGAACGGAGCAGAGACCCTTTATGAAACTGCAACAACTTTTAATGCTGACCGCCGTATTGCTGTTCATGCGCAACGCTGTGGCGCTCGACGTTTTCGCCTGCGAGCCCGAGTGGGCGGCACTGGTTGATGAACTCGGCGGCGAACGAGTGAGCCTGTACAGCGCCACCAGTGCGCTGCAGGACCCGCATCGTATCGAGGCGCGGCCGTCGCTGATCGCCAAGCTTCGGCGTGCCGACCTATTGGTCTGCACCGGTGCGGGCCTGGAGGCAGGCTGGCTGCCGATGCTGGTGCGCAAGGCCGCCAACGCGCGCGTGCAGCCCGGACGGCCGGGACATTTCCTCGCGGCAGCGCATGTGCCGCTCAAGGAGGCGCCGGCGCAGTTGGATCGCGCCCAGGGCGATGTGCACGCGGACGGCAATCCGCATATTCAGACCGATCCACACAACATCGCGCGCGTCGCCGCCGCGCTGACGGAACGTCTCGCAACGATCGACGCGGCGCACGCGTCCGAATATCGCGAGCGCTACCTGGAATTCGCGGATACCTGGACCAGGGCCATCGCGCGATGGGAACGACAGGCGGCGGCGTTGCGCGGTACGCCGATCGTGGTCCAGCATCGAAGCTGGGTGTATCTGTCCGACTGGCTGGGCCTTGTGGAGGTCGCAACTCTGGAACCCAGGCCCGGCGTTCCACCCTCGAGCGGGTACCTCGCCGAGGTGCTCGAGGGATTGAAGGCCCAGCCGGCAAAACTGGTATTGCGCGCCGCCTACCAGGACCGGCAGGCGGCGGAATGGCTGCACCGACAGACGGGCCTGCCGCTGGTCGAGCTCCCGTTTACGGTGGGTGGCACGGACGGTGCGCAGGATCTGTACGGCCTGTTCGACGATAGCCTCGCGCGGCTGTTGCAGGCGGTCCAATGAATTTGGACGTATTGAATGCAAGTGTCCTCGGTCCCGCGCTGCTGGCCGGTCTGCTGGTCCTGTCCACGCACGTGCCGCTTGGTCAGCAGGTACTCCGGCGCGGCATCATCTTCATCGACCTCGCCATTGCACAGATCGCCGGCCTCGGCGTGATCGCGGCGCACAGTCTCGACTGGGTGGACAACGGCTGGGCGGTGCAGTTCGCGGCGGTCTCCGCAGCGCTGCTGGGCGCCTTGTTGCTGACCTGGACCGAGCGACGCTGGCCGGAGGTGCAGGAAGCCCTTATCGGCGTCTCGTTCGTACTGGCGGCGACGGCGGCGGTCGTGCT